>DATCXL010000772.1:0-3761 GCA_036565825.1 Mycobacteriales bacterium | reverse complement strand
CTGCCGGTGGAGCAACTCGACCCGCTGATCAAGGACCGGATAGCGCTGGGGTACTCGGCGTACAGCTTCGGCGACCCGGCCACCCCCATTCCCCGCTCCTACCTGGGTGAGCCGACCAAGACCCGGCTGATGCACCCGGGTTCGGAGCAACTGCACGTGCACCACCTGCACGGCGGCGGCGACCGGTGGCGGGCCAACCCCAACGCCGACGACACCGACATGGACGGCGGTCTGGAGAAGAACCCGATCCAGAACGCCAAGTCGATCCGGGTCGACTCGCAGACCGTCGGACCGGACGAGTCCTACAACCTGGAACACGAGTGCGGCGCCGGCGGCTGTCAGCAGGCGGCCGGTGACTTCCTGTTCCACTGCCACGTCGCCGAGCACTACATCGCCGGCATGTGGAGCTTCTGGCGGGTTTTCGACACCCAACAGTCTGATCTGGCGCCGCTACCGGACAAGGTCGCGCCACCGACCGCGGTGACCTCCGACCAACTCCTCGGCAAGACCATCAACGGCAGGACGATCGTGCTGGCCGACCCCGGACCGGACCAGGTCACCCTGAAGGACTGGGTGGAGGGCCAACTCCCGCCGCCGGGCGTCCGGATCGACCAGAACGACTCGACGGTGTGGGACTGGGCGATCGGTGGCACGCCGACCGCGCCGGTGTACATGACCGAACCCGAGTCCACGGTGTCCTGGGCGGACTACACGCCACCGCATCCCGGGCAGCGTGATCCGATCATGTTCGACCCGGCCAACGGCAGGTACGCCTGGCCGCTGATGGCACCGCACCTGGGCATGCGCCCGCCGTTCGCGCCGAACGGACACGGCGGCGCGCCATGGCTCGGCGCCACCGGATCGACCGACCGACCCGACGGGCTGTGTCCGGCCAACGCGCCGGTGCGCACGTACAACATCACCGCGATCAATGTCGGAATCGCCGCGACCGACGAGGAGACCGACCGGCACGGCCGGATCTACGTCCTCAACGAGAACAAGGACGCGATTCTCACCAACTCGACCAAGGCCGAGCCGCTGGTGATCCGGTCGAACGTCGGCGACTGCGTGGCCATCACGCTCAGCAACGAGATGCACGAGACCGAGCCGATACTCCTCGACAACGGAACCACGCTGACACTGAAGGCCCAGTACAAGGTCAACATGCACACCCACTTCGTGCAGTTCGACCCGCAGGCGTCCGACGGCGTGATCACCGGGATGTCCTACGAGCAGTCCGTCGGCGACGACACGGGTCCGGGTAACACCACGCTGGCCGCCGCGGTTCCGGCCGGATCGACCACCGTCCCGGTGGCCGGAACCGACCGGCTGCGACCAGGTATCTCGGTGGCCGTCGGCGAGGGCAGAGCCAACATCGAGATCCGTACCATCACCGCCATCGACACCACGGCCAAGGTACTGACCCTCGACGAGCCGCTCACCCAGTCCCATGTGGTCGGTGAGCCGACCGGTGTCGAGTTCGTACAGTACCGGTGGTACTCCGATGTGGACTCCGGCACGGTGTTCTGGCACGACCACGTCGATGCCATCACCTCGTGGGCACACGGGCTGTTCGGCGCGCACATCATCGAGCCGGCCGGTTCGACCTACCACGACCCGGTCACCGGCGACGAGATCCGCAGCGGTGCGATCGCCGACATCTGGAACGACGGCTCGGTCGGTGTCGGACAGCAGGGCAGCTTCCGCGAGTTCATGCTGTTCCTGAGCAACGGCAGACGCGGTAGACCCGAACTCACCCAGAGCCCACCACTACTGGGTATGGATCTGAACTTCGGCTCGGAGTGCGAGGAAGGCAGCATCAACCTGCACGCCGAACCGATCGGGGAACGGATACCGAGAGCCAACCAGCACGACGAGTGGAACGGCGGTCTGTGCCGAAACGACTACGTCGACCCCACCACCTATGATCTGCTGTCCACTCCGGCCACCATCCAGACCGCCGACCCATACGTGTTCTCGTCGGTGAAGTACGGCGACCCGAGAACGCCGCTACTCCGCGCCTACGCGGGCGATCCGGTGGTGATCCGCACCATCGGCACCGCGGAGCGGGTGGAGGCGCTGCGGATGCAGGGTCACCGGTTCCGGCGAGAACGGTTCAACGTCGACGGTGACGTGATGGACGCCGCGACCACCGGGGTGTCCGAGCGGTTCGACTACATCCTCGATGGTGGCGCCGGCGGTCCGGCGCACCTGCCCGGGGACTACCTCTACTACAGCACCCGTAACTTCGCCTTCGAGAGCGGGGCGTGGGGCATCTTCCGGGTGCATGACACCCTGCAGGACACCCTGGAACCGCTCCCGGACCGCACTCCACCGCCGACCGGAGCGGGGTTCCCGACCCAGACCCGGACCGGCCAGGCTCCGGCCGCAGGGGATCCGGCCCAGGCCAGACAGGTGTGTCCGCCGTCGGGCCCCAGCAGAAGCTACGACGTGTCGATCTTCGACACCACGCTGGACTCGGCGCCCACCAGTCCGAACCAACTCCCGTACCCGAAGGACGACCCCGACGGCATCGTGTATGCCCTGACCTCGGACGTGGCCGCGATCAGGGCCGGCACCATGCGGCTGGAACCACTGGTGCTGCGGGCGAACGTGGGCGACTGCGTACACGTGACCCTGCACAACGAGATCTCCGCCGGTTCGACGTTCGGCGGTACCAGGGCAGGCTTCAGCCTGGCCAAGCTGCTCACTGACCCGCAGCAGTCCGGCGGTGCGGCGATCGGGTTCAACCCCGACACCACCGTTCCGATCGGTGGCCAGTACACCTACACCTTCTACGCCGACCGGCAACTGGGCACCTCGATCTTCCAGAACCTCGGAAGCGAGATGTCCCTGTTGCACGGTGCCTACGGCCTGTTCATCACCGAGCCCGCGAACTCCTTCTGGTTGGACAACGAGACCGGCGCGTTCCTGGGCCCGAACGCCACCAGTACCGCGGCGGCGATCCTGGTCCCGTTCGGGAAGTCCTTCCGGGAGTTCGCGGTGACCATGGAGACGACCGACCAGCACATCGGTCGCGGGATCATCCCCTACTACGAACAGGTGGCGGGCACCACCGACGACGAGGATGTCCCCGAGGGGCCGGAGGCTGACGAGCCGGAGGCGCCGCTCCCGCCGGGGATCCCGCCGGGCGAGGACCTGCAACCGGGGTTCAACCACATCAACTACCACAGCGCCCCGACGGTGCAACGGATCGGGCCGGAACGGTTCGGGGGTGACACCAGCGAGGATCTCGGGCTGGCGTTGAACAACATCCACGGCATCCCGGAGACACCGTTGTTCCGGTCCTACCCGGGTGATCCGGTGGTGTTCCGGGTCGGCATCGGTGCCAGTAACCAGTTCCACGTGTTCAACATCCAGGGCCACGAGTTCCCGTTCGAGCCCTACATGTGGGACGACGCGACCGACCACCGATCGCAGTTGCTCACCGGCAGGACACTGGCTGCCGGCGAGACCATGGACGCCGAACTGGTCGGTGGCGCCGGCGGTCCGGTGCACGCGGCCGGGGACTTCAAGTACGGCGACGGCCGGGGCCCGTTCATGGAGGCCGGGCTGTGGGGCATCTTCCGGGTGCTGCCGTTGCCGGACGGCCAGCAGAGCAGCAGTGAGGGGGGCGATGGCGGAACGACAGGACCGACTCCGCTGAGCTGACCGATCCGCCCGCCCGGTGGCCTGAGCTGATCCGGTGATCCGGGGGCGGGTCAGCACGGGGGCGCGGCTCCGGTGGTCACGGGTACGAC
>DATCXL010000770.1:0-2820 GCA_036565825.1 Mycobacteriales bacterium | reverse complement strand
TGGCTGGGGCGCCGACCGGGTTCCCGAGCCGCCTTTCTGGCCGTGCTGGTGCTGGCCATGGTTGATGTGGCGCTACTGCTGTCCGCCGGACACGGGCTGTCCTGACCGGCCGGAGATGATTGGTTCCAAGGCCCTCGCCGGGGCGGAGCCCCGGCTCCGGGGTCACGCCGTACGGGGCACGGTGCTGTGCCGCCCTCCGCGGGGGGAGCTTCGCTCCACCCCCTTCGGATCTGATACCAGGCCCTCGCCGGGGCCAAGCCCCGGCTCCGGAGTCACGCAGTCAGGGGGCACGCTGCTGTGCTGCCTTCTGCGGGGGGAGCTTCGCTCCGCCCCGCGCGCCCCTCGAAGACTCACATGACGACGTAGTCAGGCCCCCACACGACGACGTGGCCAGGATGGTCAGGGTTGTTCTCAAACCCCCGGCCCGCGGGACGATCGGCAGACACCTTGGCATCGACCGTCTGAGCCCCCGTCGGTCCCCCGGAGCGGGTGGCCAGGTCAGGTCGCGACGGGCTCGCGGCCGGGCTCGGTTGGTGGTATGGCGACTGCCGGGGTCGGTGCAGGCGTCCGCCTCGCGGCGGCTAGGCTGTCGCAGCGTCCGCACATCCGAGGAGGGTTCGTCGTCGTGAGCCACTCGACCAGCCGGCTTCGTGTCGGCGCCCGCCGTCGTGTCCTTACCGCGGTGGGAATCGGGCTCGCCACGGCCATCATGGGCACCGGTTGTGCTGCCGGTCAGATCGCCCAGACCGCCGAGATAACCAGCGCTGTCGAGGGTGGCCACGCCACCATCGGCCCCATCGCGCTGCGCGATGTCAAGGTCGAGTACCCGCAGGACGGCCGGTACACGCAGGGCGAGGACGCGCGGCTGACCCTGGTGTTGGCCAACGCCGCCGTCGAGGACGACGTGCTGACCTCGGTGCGCACCGACTCGGCCGACAGCGTCACCTTCCGGTCGGGTGACTCGGCCACACCGGCCGGGAGCCCCACAGAGCTCGCGCCGGAAGACCCGTCGGCCTCGGCCTCACCGGGTGCGGAACCCGCGCCCAACGAGGAGTCGAGCCTCACGCTGCCAGGCAACGAGAATGTGCTCGCCTACGCCGACGGCCCCCGGATCACCCTGGTCGGGCTGACCCGCGACCTGCTCCCCTCGGAGACCGTGAAGCTCACCTTCACCTTCCGCGACGCCGGTGAGGTCACCCTGGTCGTCCCGGTCGCGATCCCCGCGACCCCGGGTCCGCAGCCGTCGCCGATCGACGTGAACCCGACCACACACGACTGACACCGCCCACGAAACGGCCCGGGTTCCTCCTGGGCTCCCGGCCGGGATCCGGCAGGCTCCGCCCACCCGCTGTCCGCCGGTCCACTCCAAACCGTCACCAGTGGCGACTAGCGTTGCGCCGTGACCTCGACCGTGCCCCGGGGCGGGGACCGCGCCCGGATGTCAGCCAGCACCACCAACACCACCAGGACCAGCAGCATCGCCAAGAGCACCAAGCCCACCAAGGAGCAGTACCGCTGCGACGAGTGCGGATACGTCGCGCTGCGGTGGGTGGGGCGCTGCCCGGAGTGTCAGGCGTGGGGTTCGGTGGTGGCGGTCGGGGCAGGGCGTTCGGCGCTACGCGACGTGGTCGCCGGCCCGGTCAGCGCCCCGGCCCGGCCCATCGCCGAGATCGACGTGGAGGCGGCCCGGGCCCGACCAACAGGGGTCGACGAACTGGACCGGGTACTGGGTGGCGGGCTGGTGCCGGGCGCTGTGGTGCTGCTGGCCGGTGAGCCGGGCGTGGGCAAGTCCACCCTGCTGTTGGAGGTGGCCAACCGGTACGCCGGCGGTGGGACCGCGCCGGCCCTGATCGTGACCGGTGAGGAGTCGGCGTCGCAGGTGCGGCTGCGGGCCGAACGCACCGGGGCGCTGCACCCGTCGCTCTACCTCGCCGCCGAGACCGACCTGTCGGCGTTGCTCTCGCACGTGGACGAGGTACGGCCGGGGTTGTTGGTGGTCGACTCGGTGCAGACCGTGTCGTCGTCGGCGGTGGACGGGACACCCGGTGGGGTGACCCAGGTGCGGGCCGTCGCCGCCGCGCTGATCGCCCTGGCCAAGGACCGCGGTATCGCCACCGTGCTGGTAGGACACGTCACCAAGGACGGAGCCATCGCGGGCCCGCGGGTGCTGGAGCATCTCGTCGACGTGGTGCTGCACTTCGAGGGCGACCGACACTCCACGTTGCGGATGGTGCGGGCGGTGAAGAACCGTTACGGCCCGGCCGACGAGGTCGGTTGCTTCGAACTGCGCGACGACGGCATCGTGGGTCTTGCCGACCCGTCCGGGCTGTTCCTCACCCAGCGCGCCGAACCCGTGCCCGGCACCTGCGTCACGGTGGCGGTGGAGGGTCGACGGCCGTTGCTGGCGGAGGTCCAGTCACTGGTCGCCTCATCGTCGCTGGCAACCCCCAGGCGGGCGGTCAGCGGCCTGGACTCGGCCCGGGTGGCGATGGTGCTGGCGGTGTTGGAGCGCCGGGGCCGGATCAGGCTGGGCGACCGGGACGTGTTCGCCGCCACCGTCGGGGGCGTGCGGCTCACCGAGCCGGCGGCCGACCTGGCGGTGGCACTGGCGATCGCCTCGGCCGCCCGGGACGCGCCACTGCCCCCCGGACTCGTCGCGCTGGGCGAGGTCGGGCTCTCCGGTGACGTCCGGCGGGTCGGCGCGGTCAGTCGTCGGTTGGCCGAGGCGGCCAGGCTGGGCTACACCCGGGCACTGGTGCCGCCCGACTGTGGCAGCGTGCCACCGGGGGTGCGGGCGATCGAGGTGCCCGACCTGGGTGC
>DATCXL010000737.1:0-6968 GCA_036565825.1 Mycobacteriales bacterium | reverse complement strand
TTCGGCCGGATCGGCCGAATCGGTTGAGGGCGCCGAGATCCACCACCGGCACCGGGATGTGACCGGAGGATGGCTACGTCCGGCCGTGTTCGGGGCGATGGACGGTCTGGTGTCCAACTTCGCGTTGATCGCGGGCGTGGCCGGTGGCGGTGTCAGCGCGGGCACGGTGTCGCTGACCGGGTTCGCCGGCCTGGTGGCCGGGGCGATCTCGATGGCCACCGGGGAGTACACCTCGGTGGCCTCCCAGACCGAGCTCACCCACGCCGAGATCGCGATCGAGCAGGCTGAGATTCGCCGGTCGCCCGAAGCGGAGATGCGCGAACTCGCCCTGGTGTACGAACGCCGTGGGGTCGAACCAGGACTGGCCCGCCAGGTGGCCGAGCAACTTTCCCAGGACCCCGAGCAGGCCTGGCGGGTGCACGCCCGGGAGGAACTGGGCGTCGACCCCGATGACCTGCCGTCGCCGTGGACCGCGGCGTTGTCCTCGCTGCTCTCGTTCGCACTCGGTGCGCTGGTACCCCTGATTCCGTACCTGCTGGGTCTGCACTCGCTGCCGTTGTCGGCGCTGCTGGCTGTACTCGGGCTGTTCGTGAGCGGCGCGGTGACCTCCCGGTTCACCCACCGACGCTGGTACTACGCCGGTGGCCGACAGCTGCTGTTGGGGGTGCTCGCCGCGTTGGTCACGTTCGGGATCGGCCGGTTGGTGGGAACCGAACTCGGCTGAGACACCCGAGCCTGGTGGGTGGCTCGGACCTGGCCGACTGACCGGCCCGGGTGATCGGGCCGGTCGGGTGATCGGAACCGGCCGGGTCCGGACCTCGCACTGGTTTGTGGTTCGCCATAGTTTAATCCAAATCGCCTTGGTTGCACGATGATGTGTTTGGTCATTTGCTTACAGCCCTCCCGTGCCAGCCATAGTGTGGGCCCCGTCACGCCGTTCCGGCGCGGCCGGTGATCGCTCCTAAACCCGGGGAGGGTCTTATGGCACGCATCGACGTCACCGTCGACGGGCTCCGATACGTCGACGACGTCGAACCCCGCCTGCTGCTTGTCCACTACCTGCGTGAACGACTTGGCAAGGTCGGTACACCCATCGGCTGCGACACCTCCAACTGCGGCGCGTGCACCGTCTCGATGGATGGTGTCACCGTGAAGAGCTGTAGCGTGCTCGCGGTACAGGCCGACGGTGCGCAGATCACCACCATCGAGGGGCTCGCCCGCGATGGTGAACAGCATCCCGTGCAGCGGGCGTTCAACCAGCATCACGCCCTCCAGTGCGGTTACTGCACTCCAGGGATGATCATGGCCTCGGTCGACCTGTTGAAGAACAACCCGTCGCCGACCGACCAGGAGATCCGGGAGGGGTTGGAGGGCAACCTCTGCCGCTGCACCGGTTACCAGAACATCGTGCGCGCGGTCTCCTCCGCCGCCGAAACGCTTCGCGTCGGGGGGGAATCGGCATGACCGAGACCGCCGAGGGCACCGCCGGACTCATCGGCCAGCCGCTGCCCCGCAAGGAGGACGCCCGGCTGATCACCGGCCAGACCCGCTGGACCGACAACATCGTGCTGCCCGGCCTGCTGCACCTGGCCATCCTGCGCAGTCCCATCGCGCACGCCCGGATCACCGGGGTGGACGTCAGCGCGGCCCGCGAACTGCCCGGTGTGATCGCCGCCTACACCGGCGCCGATCTGGCCGCGGAGCTGGGCGCCCTGCCGTGTGCCTGGCCGGTCACCCCGGACATGGTCCACCCAGACCACCATCCGCTTGCCGTCGACGAGGTGCGCCACGTCGGCGAGGCGGTCGCGGTGGTGGTGGCCAGGGATCGCTACACCGCCGCCGACGCGCTGGAGTCGATCGAGGTCGACTACGAACCACTGCCCGTGGTCACCGACATGCTGGAGGCGGTGAAGGACGAGGCACTGGTGCACTCCGACAAGGGCACCAACACCTCTTTCGTGTGGCCGTTCGAGGGCGGTGACTACGAGGCGGCAAAGGCCCGGGCCGACGTAGTGGTGGCCCGGCGCTACATCCAGCAGCGGTTGATCGCCAACGCGATGGAGCCCCGGTCGGTGGTGGTGGAACCGATCGCCGCCGCCGGCGAGTTCACCGTCTACTCGGCCACCCAGATCCCGCACATCCTGCGGCTGATGCTCGCACTGACCACCGGCATTCCCGAGCAGAAACTGCGGGTGGTCGCTCCCGATGTTGGTGGCGGCTTCGGCAGCAAGCTCGACGTGTACGCCGAGGAGGTCATCGCCCTGGTGGTGGCCCGCAAACTGGGCCGACCGATCAAGTGGACCGCGTCGCGTAGCGAGTGTTACCAGACCACCGTCCACGGCCGTGACCAGATCCAGGATCTGGAGATCGCGGCCACCCGTGACGGTCGCATCCTGGGTCTGTCGGTGGACCTGAAGGCCGACATGGGCGCCTACCTGCAACTGGTCACCCCCGGTGTGCCGTTGCTCGGTGCCTTCATGTTCAACTCCATCTACAAGATGGAGGGCTACCGGTTCCGCTGCGCCGGGGTGTTCACCAACAAGGTCCCGACCGACGCCTACCGGGGTGCCGGCCGCCCCGAGGCGACCTTCGGTATCGAGCGGATCATCACCGAGCTCGCCGCCGAGCTGGGCATGGACCCGATGGAGATCCGGCGGAAGAACTGGATCACCCACGAGGAGTTCCCCTACACCACGATCGCCGGGTTGACCTACGACAGCGGCAACTACGAGGCCGCCACCGACCGGGCGATGGAACTTTTCGACTACCAGGCGTTGCGGGCCGAGCAGGAAAGTCGACGGCAGAGCGGCGACCGGGTCCAGTTGGGTATTGGTATCTCGACGTTCACCGAGATGTGTGGCCTGGCCCCTTCCCGGGTACTGGGTAGCCTCGCGTACGGGGCCGGCGGCTGGGAGGCGGCCAGCATCCGGATGCTGCCCTCCGGCAAGGTCGAGGTGGTAACCGGTTCCAGCCCGCACGGTCAGGGCCACGTCACCTCGTGGAGCCAGATTGCGGCCGACGCGCTGGGTGTCCCGTTCGAGGACATCCAGGTCATCCACGGTGACACCAAGTCCTCGCCGATGGGCATGGACACCTACGGATCGCGTTCCCTGGTGGTGGGCGGGGTCGCGGTACACCTGGCCGCCGGCAAGGTGATCGACAAGGCTCGTCGGGTCGCCGCGCACCTGCTGGAGGCGGCCGAGGGTGACGTCGACTTCGCCGACGGGGTGTTCTCGGTCAAGGGTTCACCGGACGCGCGCCGTAGCATCCAGGAGGTCGCGCTGGCCACCTTCGCCGCGCATGACTTCCCCGAGGGCATGGAGCCGACACTGAACTCTGAGGTGGTGCTCGACCCGGAGAACTTCTCCTTCCCACACGGCACTCACCTTTGCGCGGTGGATGTGGACACCGAGACCGGCGCCACCTCGATCCGCAGGTACGTGGCGGTGGACGACGTGGGCAAGGTGGTCAATCCGCTGATCGTGGAGGGCCAGGTGCACGGCGGCCTGGCACAGGGCATCGCCCAGGCCCTGTACGAAGAGGCGGTCTACGACACCGAGGGGAACCTGCAGAGCGGCACCATGGCCGACTACATGCTGCCGGCCGCGTCGGACTTCCCGGAATTCGTCACCGACCGTACCGAGACGCCGGCGACGTCCAACCCGCTCGGAGTGAAGGGTGTCGGTGAGGCGGGCACGATCGCCTCCACCCCGGCGGTGGTCAACGCGGTTGTGGACGCCCTGCGTCACCTGGGCGTGAACGACGTACGGATGCCGTGTTCGCCTGAGCGGGTGTGGCGGGCGATCAACGCGGCGACCGGCCAGAGCAGCGACAAGGCAGGTGCCTGATGATTCCTCCGACCTTCGACTACGTCCGGGTGTCCACCGTGGACGAGGCGGTGGCGGCTCTGGTCGAACGCGGCGAGGACGCCAAGGTGCTCGCCGGCGGGCAGAGCCTGATGCCGTTGCTGCGACTGCGACTGGCCTACCCGACCGCACTGGTGGACGTGGGCCGCGTCCGCGACCTTCGCGGGGTCCGCGACGATGGTCAGGTGCTGGCCATCGGGGCGATGACCACCCATCACGAGGTGCTGGGTGATCCGCTGGTAGGGCGGCACTGCCCGATCCTGGCCCAGACCACCGGGACCGTTGCCGACCCGGCGGTCCGGCACCGGGGCACCTTCGGTGGTTCGTTGGCCCACGCCGACCCGGCCGGTGACCTACCGGCGGTCGCGTTGGCCACCGACGCCGAGTTGGTGGTGGTCGGCCCGGCCGGGCGCCGTTCGATCCCGGCGGCGGAGTTCTTCCGGGACTACCTGGAGACCGCGCTGACCGCAGACGAACTGCTGGTGGAGGTGCGGGTACCCAAGTTCGGTCCGGAATGGGGAACGCACTACGAGAAGTTCCACCGGGTGGCCCAGGCGTGGGCGATCGTGGGGGTGGCCGCGATGGTTCGCGCCGCCGACGGCGTCATCGCCGAGGCTCGTGTCGGGCTGACCAACATGGGTCCCACGCCGGTGCGGGCGGCGGCGGTCGAACAGGCACTGGTCGGGGTGTCGGTGACCGACACCGCCGGCATCCAGGCCGCCTGCCAGCATGCGGCGGAGGGGACCAGCCCAGCCGCCGACCTGTCCGCCCAGCCGGACTACCGTAGGCACCTGGCCAGGGTGCTCACCGCTCGGGCGGTGAGCCGAGCGATCGAGGCGACCCGGAGCCGATGACCACCGACAACCAAGGTTCACTGACCGGGCCGGGTGTCCCGGCCCGGTCAGTGGGCGCCGACTCACCGGCCGAACTGGCCGCCCGGCTGGCCGAACACGGCTACCTGGCCGACGAGGGCCTGGCTACCGCGACATTTCTGGCGCTGCGACTGCACCGGCCGCTGTTCTGCGAGGGCGAGGCCGGGGTCGGCAAGACCGAACTGGCCAAGACACTGGCGGCGTTGCTGGACACACCGCTGATCCGGTTGCAGTGTTACGAGGGCATCGACGCCAGCCAGGCACTCTACGACTGGGACTTCCCGCGCCAACTGTTGCACCTGCGGGCCGCCGAGGCCGCTGGTGTGTCTGACCTGGCCAGCCTTGAAGGTGAGCTGTACGGGCGCGGTTTCCTGCTCGCCCGTCCGCTGCTGGCCGCGCTGGAGACGAGTTCGCGAGAACGGCCATCGGTGCTGTTGGTGGACGAGGTCGACCGTGCCGACGACGAGTTCGAGGCGTTCCTGCTGGAGGTACTCAGCGACTTCACCGTGACCGTGCCCGAACTCGGCACGATCCGGGCTGAGGCCCCGCCGGTGGTGGTGATCACCTCCAACCGGACCAGGGACGTGCACGATGCGCTCAAGCGGCGCTGCTACTACCACTGGATCGAGTACCCCGGATTCGAGCGCGAGGTCGAGATCGTGCGCCTTCGGGTGCCGCAGGCGTCACGCCGGCTCGTGCACGAGGTGACCGCGGTCGTGCACGCGCTGCGTGCGGAGAACCTACAGAAACCGCCTGGTATCGCCGAAACGATCGACTGGGCCCAGGCGTTGGCCGCGCTCGGCGCGGACCAACTGGATCCCGGACTGGTCGCGGCGACCCTGGGCGCGGCGGTCAAGTACCGGGAGGACACCGCGCGGGCCCGGGAACTCGACGTGGGGGCGCTGGTCGCACGCGCGGTCGCCGGAGGCTGACATGGCCGGTGGACGCGCGATCGCGACCGATCCGGTGGTGGCGATGGTGGGTCTGGCCCGCGCGCTTTCGGCCGCCGGGATCGCGACCACCCCCGACCGGGTCGCCCAGGCGGTCCGTGCGTTGGCCGAACTCGACCCGAACCGCCGCACCGACGTGTACTGGGCCGCGAGGCTGACCTTCTGCTCCGGCCCGGCGGACCTGGCCCGGTTCGACGCGGTGTTCCGCACCGTCTTCTCCGGCTCGGTACCGACCGTGCTCAGGCGTCGGACCACCGCGATCCGGATGATGCCGGTGGCGCTGGCCGGCGGCGATCCCCCGACCCCCGACGACACCGTCGGTGAGGAGCAGCCAGCCATGCTCCGGGCCGCGGCCAGCAGCGTGGAGGTGTTGCGGGACCGGGACGTGGCCAGCCTCACCGGAGCCGAGCGCGAGGCGCTCAACCGGGCCCTCGCGGCGCTCACCCTGCCCGGTGAACCGCGCCGGTCGCGACGCTGGCGAGCGGCGTCGCACGGCCCGGCCGACCCCGGTCGTACCGTGCGGGCGTTGCTGCACTCCGGTGGTGAGCCGGCCAGACTGCTCCGACGGACACATCGCAGCCGTCCCAGACGGGTGGTGCTGCTCGTCGACGTGAGTGGCTCGATGAGCGCCTATGCCGACGCGCTGCTGCGGTTCGCGCATGCCGCGTCGCGGCGACGGGGTTCGGTGACCGAGGTCTTCACCATCGGTACCAGACTCACCCGGGTCACTCAGGCGATGTCCACCCGGGATCCCGAGGCGGCGATGGCAGCGGTGGGCGAGGCGGTGCCGGACTGGAGCGGTGGCACCCGGCTTGGCCCGTTGCTGCGGGAGTTCCTGGACCGGTGGGGGCAGCGCGGCATGGCCCGTGGCGCGGTGGTGGTGCTGCTCTCCGACGGGTGGGAGCGTGAGGAACCGGCACTGCTGGGTGTCCAGATGGCCCGGTTGTCGCGGTTGGCCCACCGGGTGGTGTGGGCCAACCCGCGTAAGGCTCTGCCAGGATATGCACCGCTTGCGGCGGGTATGGCTGCGGCCCTTCCGTATGTTGACGACTTTGTCGAGGGCCACAGCCTGGCCGCGCTGCGGCGGCTGGCAGAGGTGGTGGCAGGCGTGCGGGATCGGTCGGAGGAGGTGCGGACAGGTGCGTGACATCCTGGGTTCGCTGCGGGCGTGGTATGACGCCGGGGAGACGATCGGCCTGGCCACGGTGGTCGGCGTCAGTCGCAGTGCCCCCCGCCAGCCCGGCGCGTCACTGGCCATCGGCGGCGGTGGTGAGGTGGTG
>DATCXL010000729.1:0-2682 GCA_036565825.1 Mycobacteriales bacterium | reverse complement strand
TCTAGCGGAAGATGTCGAGGCGGCGGACGAAGTCATGTAGTTCGCGGCTGATCGGCTTACGGTCTCGGCGCAGCATCTCCCGGCAGATCTCGTGCACGTGGATGCTGTGCGCCACTGTTTCCGGGGAGGCCTCCTCGGCCTGCCGGAGCACGTGCAGCGTGGACACGTCCTCCCGCCGGGCCGCGTAACCGCGCGCGACGTTGACCCTCCACAGTGACTGGAGCGGGCGGGACGGGATGGTCGTGATGTCGATGCGGTCCGCCGCGCTGACCGCGGCACGGCACTTACCGAGCGCCACGTTGACCCACACCGCCGCCCACGCGCCACCGTCCCGACGGTAGGCGGTGACCGGATTGCGGTATTCCGGACCGATCCGACGGTAGGCCAACTCGCCAACGTCCCAGTACCGCAGTGCCGTCCCCTCGTCCGAACAGTGACCGGCCATCAGGGCGGCCTGCAGGTTCATCTCCCCGAACAGCGACACCTGCTCGTCGGTGGGCGAAGCCAGCAGCGGTTCGAGCAGCGCGAGTGCGTGCTGACACTGTTCGAGCCCCTCCTCGGGGCGGCCAAGGTCCTTCAGTACACCCGAGGACTGCCAGATCGCCCAGGCGACGTGCCTGGGGTCGTCAGCCTCGTAGCTGAAGTGGGTTGCCCGGTCGACCGCGGTCCAGGCCAGGTCGTAGGCGGATGCGTGCCGCAGGACCTGGGTGGCGAGCATGTAGCAGGACGAGAGCAGCCGGGCGTGGGCACGGCGCGCATCCGTGCCCTCCGCCCGTCGGTAACCGGTGGTGGCGTCGTCGAGCAGACCGGCCACGATCAACCCTGTCTGCTCGACGAACATCCGGCTCTGGTGGAACGTCGTACGAGCGTCAGCCAGGCGCGCGGATATCTCCGCCAGGGTGGGACACACGCCAAGCCGGGGCGTGGGGTCGGACGCCCGAAGCATGGCCGACCTCAGGGCCGGCACCACAGGGTGATCGCGGGCCCGGTCCAGCGCCAGTGAGTACTCCAGCACACCGGTCAGATCGGCCAGGTCAGGCACCCGCAGCACCTGGGCGATCAGGACCAGGTCGGAGAACCGCTCCACCCGCCGCACACCCGACTCCACCTTCTTCCACCACGACAGCGACTTGCCGACCAGGCCGGCACACGACTCCTGGGTCATCCCCCGGTACACCCGCCAGACCGCGATGCGCTCGCCTACCGACATGCCCGTACGAATGGTGGGTGGCACCAGAAACCTCCGGTCACGGGACCTTGCAGCGGTCGCTCAGCGTAGAGCCACGGATCGTAGTCACACCATCACGCAATGCTGTCAACGGCGAGCCGCACACCCGGGCGTGTCGTACCCCGCCGTCGGATCGGGTCACCGCGGTGGCTGTGGCTCCGGGGTGACCTCCTCCGGCGCCTTGTCGGGCCGCAGACCGCGCCAGGACGGGTGTCGTAGCAGGCCGTCACGGGTCCACTCGGTGAACCTGACCTCGCCGACGATCCGGGGCCACACCCAGTGGGCCCTGCGCACGCGTTCGCGGGGGATCTGGTCGGCGAACGGGCTGGTCGGCCGTTCCAGCGGCCCCAGGCGGTCCATCAGGTCGGCCAGTACGGTCTCGGTGAACCCGGTACCCACGTGCCCGACATAGCGCAGCCCACCGGCCCCCGGCACTCCGACCAGCAGCGATCCCAATGTGCCCGAACGGCGGCCCTCGCCCGGTTGCCAGCCACCGACCACGACCTCCTGATTCAGGGTGAGTTTGATCTTCACCCACAGGTTCGACCGCCGACCCGGCTGGTACGGCGAGTCCAGCCGCTTGGCCAGCACTCCCTCCAGGCCAAGCTCACGGCTGACCTGGAGCACATCCTCGCCGCCGCCGGTGAACGAAGGCGGCACCTCGACCCCCGAACCGGACAGGTCAAGACCTTCCAACAGACCACGTCGGTCCGCATAGGACAACCTACGGGTGGACCATCCGTCCAGGTGCACCAGATCAAAGACGTAGTACCAGACCGGAGTGGCCGTGATCAGGCGGTCTGGCGGCTCACGCACGTGCATACGGCGCTGCAACACCCCGAAACTGGGCCGGCCGGTTTCGTCAACGGCGACGATCTCTCCGTCCAGCACGGCCTGTCGACCACCGGTCAACCCGGCCAACACGGCCAACTCGGGGTAGCTCGCGGTGATATCCCGCTGGTTGCGCGACATCAGCCGAACCGTGCCGGCGCGCACCAGTGCCCCGGCGCGTACCCCGTCCCACTTGAACTCGTAGCCGAACGCGCCGTCATCACCGGGCAGCGAGCCGGCTACCGCGAGCATCGGCGGGACCGGCCGGGCAACGTCCTCCCGCTCCGCCCCGGCGTGCCAGTCCGCGCATGTCACCGTCGCTCCGGTGTGTGTGTCCCCCGTGGCACCCGCCGATCATCGACCACCCGCGGACCACCCGCATCCCGGCCGTACTGGTTCGGTTTCATGCCCTCGCCGGGGCGAAGCCCCGGCTCCGGAGTTACGTTGTTACGGGGCCGGAGTGCTGTGCTGCCCTCTGTGGGGGGAGCTCCGCTCCACCCCACACCCCCCTCACCCCCCCACACCGGCGGCGCGGTCAGACTCGGCCAGTTGATACCAGGCCCTCTTCGGTTTCATGCCCTCGCCGGGGCGAAGCCCCGGCTCCGGAGTTACGTTGTTACGGG
>DATCXL010000723.1:0-2019 GCA_036565825.1 Mycobacteriales bacterium | reverse complement strand
CGGTACAACGAGCGTGACGACAGCGGTCACTTCAGCAACATCCTGGATGCGAACGTCACCATCAACTGCAACGACACGAACGAGCGGATCAGCCAGGACACCGTCCGGGCCAAGCTCACCGAATGGCGCAAGAAGTATCCGTTGTTCGGGACGTCACAGGCACTGGGCCTGCTGACCTGCCAGTCCTGGCAGGACGTCCGGCATCAGATTCCTCGGGTGCAGGCTGTCGGTGCCGCCCCGATCCTGGTGGTGGGCACCGTCAACGACCCGGCCACGCCGTACCGTTCGGCTCAGGCGCTGGCCAGGGAACTGTCCTCTGGGACGCTGCTGACCTGGGACGGGCAGGGGCACACCGCATATCCGAAGACCCGCTGCGTGACCTCAACCGTCGATGCCTACCTGATAAAACTCACCGTGCCTACGGACGGCAGGACCTGCCCGGCCAGATAGCTGGTGACGCCAGGCCCTCGCCGGGGCGGAACCCCGGCTCCAGAGTCCCACCGTACGGGGCTGACGTACTGTGTTGCCCTTCGTGGGGGAGCTTCGCTCCACCCCACACCTCCTCGGACACCCACATCCGCAACGCGACCTGAAGGTGCCCTGACATCAGTCGCCTGGCGAGCCGCGGCGCCGGACCGGGGATCAGCACCGCATCGCGGCCCGTACCACACCGGTGACCTGGTCGGGCTGGTCGGCCCAGGCCAGGTGCGCGGCGCCGGGTATGACGGTGACCGTGGCGCGCGGCAGCGACAGCCGCAGTGCCTCAACATTGTCGATCGGGTGAAAGTCCAGTGCTCCCTGCAGGATGTGCACCGGGCAGCGCACCGCCCGAGCCATGGCTCGCTGGTCGATCCCGGTCAGCGACGAGGTCAGGACCGCGTGGGTGTAAGGATCATGGTCAAACTCCTCGGCCAGTTCTCGCTGCCAGCGCTGCCGGGCAGCCGGTTCGTGCACGTACGCCGGGGCCTGTAGCCCCATCACCTCCAGCATGGCCCCATGCATGGTGGGCCAGTCTCCGCACGCCGCAGCGGCGTCGCGACGCGCCTCGGCGGAGTGCAGGGCGGCGCGGCCAGCCTCGGTGAGGCGGGCGTACACCTCGGTGTCGGCTCGCGTGGCAAGTTGCTCGTCGAGCGGTCCCGGGCCGATGAGAACCGCGCCACCGACCAGGTCGGGGAACAACGCGGCGACCAACAGGGCGAGGGTCGCTCCGTACCCGTGACCGACCAGGACCATCTGTGTGACGCCCAGATGTTCGGCGAGCAGGACCAGGTCACCCGCGGCCTGTCGAACGGTGAGTGGGGTACCGGGTTGCACCGGGCTCCGACCGGTGCCGCGCTGGTGGAAGAGCACAGGCCGCCAACCCGGCTGGGCCACCGAGTTCGCCAACGGCAGCAGGTATCCCGGGCCGTGACCCGGTCCGCCGCTGAGAAAGACCACGACCCGGCCCTGGCCGGCGATGTCGTAGGCCAGACGAAACCGGTCCAGCGCGATCCAGCCGCGGCGCCAGAGCATTCGAGGCGCGAAGTCGGTTTCAAACACTGCGACAAAGTACTTGAACAGATCCACCGAACAGCGGCTGAAGACGAAACATCACCACTGGTGCCCGAGCAGTCACGTACGGCGGGCATTGGTCTATGTCCGACGGATCTCGACGGTACCGGGAGTTGTTCGCAGGAAGGCATTCCGGGGGCCACCGAGGATCACGGTTTACGTCGCGCCCTACTGGGGGCGACCCGGGTCGGCTCTCCGGCGGCCTTCGGAAAGTGTGGTGGGTAGGGTGCGTCTCCCAGTCCGTGGTCACGCTCGTCTCGCTCGGCCCACTCCAGCAATGTTTCCAGCGACCATCTGGACTCCTCCGGCGCGTCATCCAGACCGGCTTGTACGTCACCAAGTTCGGCGAATCGGGCCGGCATGGATCGCAGGGTGAAATCCTCCGGCGCGCAGTCGGCCAGTTCGTCCCACCGCACCGGTGCCGACACCGGCGCGCCCGGCCGGGCTCGGACGCTGTAGGCCGATGCC
>DATCXL010000714.1:0-13571 GCA_036565825.1 Mycobacteriales bacterium | reverse complement strand
GGGTCCCGGCTGGCCCGAGCGCGCCCGGTGCGCCGGACGGACGAGCGGACGTAGACACCGGACAAACACCCCGATGGAGCCCGACCGTGAGCAAGCGTACCTTCCAGCCGAACAACCGCCGCCGCGCGAAGACCCACGGTTTCCGGCTGCGCATGCACACCCGCGCCGGTCGTGCGATCCTCGCGGCGCGTCGCCGCAAGGGTCGCACGACGCTCTCGGCCTGAACAGCCCGACCGTGCTACCGGCGGCCACGCGTCTGAGGCACCGCGAGGACTTCGCTCTGGCGGTTCGCCGCGGCCGGCGGGCTCGCCGGTCCAGCCTCGTCGTGCACTACCTGGCCGCACCGGGCGGCGATGTCGCCCCCGATGTCGCTCCTGACGGCACCGCGGTGCTGCTTCCACCGGCCAGGGTCGGTTTCGTGGTTGGCCGCCCGGTGGGTGGCTCGGTCGAGCGCCACCGGGTGGTGCGCCGACTGCGGCACCTCGTCCGGGACCGGTTGGGTCGGTTGCCGCGGGGCTCACGTCTGGTGGTGCGCGCACTGCCTTCGGCAGCCGGGCGTGGTTCGACCGAGCTCGCCCGGGACCTGGACACCGCGCTCGACCGGGTGCTCGGGACGTCAGCATGACCGGAAAAGCTCGCCGGCGCTCGCCGGTCGCCCGGGCACTGCTGGCCGTGATCGGCGTCTACCGCCGCTACATAAGCCCGGCACTGCCGCCCTCCTGCCGGTTCACCCCGTCCTGTAGTGCCTACGCGATGGAGGCGCTGGAACGGCACGGTGCCGGGTGGGGGACCTGGCTGGCCGTCCGACGCTTGCTGCGTTGCCATCCCTGGCACCGGGGCGGGCACGATCCGGTGCCCGCCGTCGTTGGGCGTGACGGCGCCCGGCGTGCCGCAACCTCGACTCCACCGTCTGGAGCCTCGCAGTGAACTTGGACTTCCTGTACTACGGCATCTCCTGGGTACTGCTTCGTTGGTACGAACTGTTCTCGACCTTCATGGACCCCGACGGCGGCCTGACCTGGGCCCTGTCGATCGCGTTCCTGGTCATCACCCTGCGGCTCGTGCTGTTCCGGTTCTTCGTCAAGCAGATCCACACCCAGCGCAAGATGCAGGAACTCCAGCCGAAGATCGCCGCGCTGCGTACGAAGTACAAGGGCGACCGGCAGTCCATGAGCAAGGAGATGCTCAAACTCCAGCAGGAGGCCGGGGTCAACCCGCTGGGTGGCTGCCTGCCGGTGGTGATGCAGGCGCCGGTGTTCCTGGCCCTGTTCCACGTGCTGCGCAGGCTCGGTCCGGGTAAGGCCGCGCTGTACGGCTGGACCGAGGCCCAGATGGACAGCGCGTCGACTGCGAAGCTGTTCGGCGCGCCCATCGCGGCGGCGTTCCGCACTCCGACGGACACCCTCGCCAGCCTGGGCGCCGACCCGGGCACCGCCCGACTGGTGGCCGGCGTGATGGTCCTGCTGATGGTGGTGGCGACCTATATCACCCAGCGGCAGATCATGGCCCGCAACGCGCAGCAGGCGATGGAACGCCAGCAGGCCATGGTCCAGAAGATGATGCTGTATGGCATCCCGGCCAGCCTGCTGGTCTCTGGTTTCATCTTCCCGATCGGGGTGCTGTGCTACTGGCTCACCAACAACATCTGGACGATGGGTCAGCAGTTCTACATCATCAAGAGGATGCCGCAGCCGGGTGCGGTCGAGGAAGCGCCCAGGCCGCGGGTCGACCCGAAGCTCCTCGCGCCGAAGCCGGGTGCCCGACCGACGAGCCCGAAGACCCGTCGGCCCGCCGCCGGTCCCGCCGGTGGGGTCGCTCCTGAGGAGGTCGCATCCGAGGAGAAGGCCAGGGCGAACGGACATGTCGAGGAGAAGGTCAACGGGAAGGCCCGTACCGACGTCACAACACCGACATCCGGCGGGGCGTCTCGGCCACAGCCCGGCAAGCGTCCGCCCAGCCAGCGTCCGAAGCGGAAGCGGCGCTGAGACAGACCACGTTCAGCAACAACCAGCCCCCGCTGCGCGGGGGCCTGCCCGGGAGAGTCATCGTGAGCGAGAGCACAATGCGGCCCGCCAGCGCCGCGCCCGAGGCGGCCGACAGGGCCGCGTCGCAGGAGTTGTCCCGTCCGCCAGACGACGTGTCGTCGCTGGAGGCGCTGTTGGTCCGCGAGGGCGACATCGCGGGCGACTACCTGGAACGGCTGCTCGACATCGTCGACTACGACGGTGACATCGATCTGGACGTCGAGGGCGACCGTGCGGTTGTGGCCGTCGTGGGCGGCGAACTGCAGCGACTGGTCGGTCCGAACGGGACCACCCTGGAGGCGTTGCAGGAACTCACCAGGTTGGCCGTCCAGCAGCAGACCGGGGTACGTAGTCGGCTGATGCTGGACGTGGGTGGGTACCGGGCCCAGCGACGTACCGAACTGACAGATCTGGCTCACCAGGTGTGTCAGGAGGTGCTGTCCAGCGGCGAGCCGTCCGCACTCGCCCCGATGAACCCGTTCGAGCGAAAGATCGTTCACGACGCCGTCGCGACGGTTGACGGAGTGAGCAGCGAGTCCGAGGGTGAGGAGCCCGACCGCAGGGTTGTCATCGCACCGGATCGGTGAAGATCGGCCGGTATGACAGCAGTGAGCCCCGCCGGATACCGGCGGGGCTCACTGCTGTGAGGGGAGGAACAAGTGGGTGTGTCGGTGGCCCCGCCGCCTCCGGCGGCGGTTGAGAAGGTGTTCGGATCGCGATTCGCCGAGGTTGTGCGGTATGTCGAACTGCTCGCCACGGACGGCCTGACCCGTGGGTTGGTCGGTCCACGGGAGGTACCGCGGCTGTGGGATCGGCACGTGCTGAACTGTGCGGCGCTCACCGAGCTCATCGGTCCGGACGAGGCGGTGGTGGATGTCGGTAGTGGTGCCGGACTTCCCGGCATCGTGCTGGCACTCGCCCGCCCAGACCTGCACGTGGTGCTGGTGGAGTCGCTGGCACGGCGAACCGCGTTCCTCGACGAGTGCCGCGTCGCACTGCGGCTCGAAAACGTCTCGGTCCATCGGGGCCGAGCCGAGGACCGCGACACCGTGGCCGCCGTTGGGAGGGTCGATGTGGTGACCTCCCGTGCGGTCGCCCCACTCGACCGGCTGGCGGCCTGGTGCCTGCCGCTGTTGCGGACGGGGGGGAGAATGCTCGCGGTGAAGGGCGCTTCTGCCGAGACGGAGGTCGAGAAGTACACCGGCGCGGTCGCCCGGTTGGGCGGAACCCGTATCGAGGTGCGCCGTTGTGGCGTTGGCATGGTGGAACCCCCTACGACAGTGATAGTGGTGTGTCGAGGCGGCCCACCAGGGCGACGGGGAGATCGGTGACCATGACAGCAGGGCACGCGCAACGCCAACCAGGTCAACTCGGCTGGCCGGAGCGACCCTCATCATCGCCACCATCCGACCGGGACGGAGGCGGGGTCGACTCCCCTCTGGGCTGGCCCAGCCAGCTCGGCCAGCCGCATTCGGCAGAGAGGAACACGGACGTGGGTAAGCACGTCGGCGGCACCACGGAACCGGCCGGGGGCGCAGAATCCGACGCGACGGTCGAGGACGCGAGCCACAACCGAATCAGGCAGGTGCTCGACAACGCCGTTGTTTCACGTGAAACAGAGGCTCAGGGGTTCGATGTTTCACGTGAAACCTATGACACCCCGATCGCCCGCGAGGCAGCCCGCGCGGTTCGGGTACTCAACGTGTCTGGCAACGAGTTCCCGCGGCCGGCCCGTCGCCGGGTGATTGCCGTGGCCAACCAGAAGGGCGGGGTTGGTAAGACCACGTCGAGCGTCAACCTGGCGGTGGCGCTCGCCCTGCACGGATCTCGGGTGCTGGTACTGGACCTTGACCCGCAGGGGAACGCGAGCACCGGGCTGGGGGTGGACCACCACGCCGGCGTCCCGTCCATCTACGAGGTGTTACTCGGCGAGCGCGCTCTCGCCGACACCGCCGCCCCGGTCTCCGGGATGCCGAACCTGTGGTGCGTTCCGGCCACCATCGACCTGGCCGGGGCGGAGATCGAACTGGTCGAGCTGGAGCGCCGAGAGGCCCGGCTACGGATGGCCGTGGCGGCTCTGCGGCACCACGTCGACTACATCCTGATCGACTGCCCGCCCTCGCTTGGTCTGCTGACGGTGAACGCCCTGGTCGCCGCGGACGAGGTACTCATTCCGATCCAGTGTGAGTACTACGCCCTGGAGGGACTGGGTCAACTGCTACGCAATATCGAGCTCGTACAGGCTCACCTCAATCCGGGACTCCAGGTCTCCACGATCCTGCTGACCATGTACGACGGACGGACCAAGCTCGCCGACCAGGTTGCCCAGGAGGTACGGCAGCACTTTGGCGACCTGGTGCTCGGGGCGGTGGTTCCGCGCAGTGTCCGGGTATCTGAGGCACCCGGCTACGGTCAGTCGGTGATGACATACGACCCGGGTTCCCGGGGAGCCGTCAGCTACCTGGAGGCGGCTCGGGAGATGGCCGAACGCGGCGCACCGGTCCGGCGGGATGGATGATCGGGAACCTGACACACGGGAACACAGCGGAGGCGGATTCGTGACGACGCGACGTGGTGGACTCGGCAGGGGGCTGGGTGCGCTCATCCCGACCGGTGCACCGATCGGGATGCCACCCGAGCAGGACAGGGCTGGTACGGGCTATGCCACCTCCCCGCTGGGCAGCGGGGCTGACTCGTGGGCCGAGGGGCCCGCGGCGGTGCCCGGCGCATCGTTCCGGGAGATCCCGGTCGACGCGGTGACGCCGAACCCGAAGCAGCCCCGACAGGTCTTTGACGAGGAGTCGCTGGATGAGCTGAAGCTTTCGATCCGGGAGTTCGGCCTACTCCAGCCGGTCGTCGTACGGGAGAAGGGCGCCGGCAGGTACGAACTGGTAATGGGCGAGCGTCGTTGGCGAGCCACCCGGGAACTCGGCCTGGACACCATTCCGGCCATCGTCAGGGACACCGCGGACGACGCGATGCTGCGGGACGCGTTGCTGGAGAACATCCACCGGACCCAGCTCAACCCGCTGGAGGAGGCCGCCGCGTACCAGCAACTGCTCGACGAGTTCGGGACCACGCACGAGGAGCTGGCCCAGCGGATCGGTCGGAGCAGGTCGCAGGTGACCAACACGATCCGCCTGCTGAACCTGCCAGTGAGCGTGCAGCGTCGGGTCGCGGTCGGTGTTCTCAGCGCCGGGCACGCCCGCGCACTGCTGAGCCTCGACGACGTTGACGACCAGGACGAACTGGCCGCCCGGATCGTGGCCGAGGGCCTGTCGGTGCGCGCCACCGAGGAGTTGGTCGCCCTGACCGGACGGGGCCACGTCAAGAAGCGTTCGGCACCGCGATCCCGGCCTGCCGAGCAACCAGCGCTGACCGACCTCGCCGACCGGCTGTCGGACACCTTCGACACCCGGGTCAGGGTGGAACTGGGCCGGCGGAAGGGCAAGATCGTGGTCGAGTTCGCGTCCGTCGACGACCTGCGGCGCATCGTCGACCTGATGTCCCCCGGCTCTCCGGTCGCCCCGGGCGAGGCCACCGGGCCCGTCTAGCTGGTTGGTTCCAGGCCTCGCCTCGGCCAGGCCCCGGCTCCGGAGTTGGCAGTACGGGGGCCGGCCTGCTGTGTTGCCCTCTGCGGGGGGAGCTTTACCCCACCCCGCACCCCCTCAACCACCCACATGACGGCGTGGTCAGGGTGGTTCCTGCCCCTCACCCTCGCAAGACCCCTGGCCCGCGGGGACGATCGGCAGACAGCTTGGAATCAACCGTCCAGGACGCCGACTATCCACAGCCCGTCCCGTTGCTGTCCACAGGTTTGGGGTGGTTATCCACAGGCTGTTGCCGAGGCCTGGACTCTCGTCACGCCCGGGAGTCCTGACGGACGGGGATCCCCGCGCGGGGGCGCACGGGCATGCCTTGGTTCACCTGCGGGTTCGGTGGTGGCGGCCGATGCCGCAGATCGCCGGGGCCCGCCCGATCGGGCCACTCGGGCAAGGTGACCCGGACGCCCTACAGGCCGAGCAGTTCGCAGGCCGCGGCCAGATCGGTCAACACCAGTTCGGGGCGGACCCGGGCCAGTGCTTCGGCGATCGGCAGCCACTCGTACCGGTCGTGCTCAGGATCGACCAGTCGGACCACGGTGGCTTCGGGCAGTTCATACCCGAAGTGACTCCACCGCTCGCTGGCCACCTCGAGTGGGGTGATCGCCGCCCCCTCGATACCGGCCTCCTCGGCCAGTTCCCGGAGCGCGCAGGCGGTGATGTCCTCGCCTGGTTGTCGTGACCCCGACGGGGGCGTCCAGGCCCAGTCGCCGGCGTAGTCGGGCCCGTGGTGCGCGCGGTGCAGCATCAGCAGCCGGCTCGGTGATCTCCGGTAGACCACCACCATCGCTCCGAACGGCGGTTCGTCCGAGATCGGTAACCCGTCCCAGGTTGTACGGACTTCCGTCATCGTCCCCCTCTTTCCGCCGCACTCTGGACGAATCCCAGGCACAGCTCGCCGAGGCCCAGGCCGGCTGCCCGGACCGCCATCGGGGTCATGCTGGTCTCGGTCATTCCCGGGGCCACGTTGACCTCCAGGAACCACACCTGTCCGTCCGGGGTCACGATCGCGTCGGTGCGGGACAGGTCGCGCAGTCCCAGTACGGAGTGCGCACGCTCGGCCAACTCGGCGGCGCGGGCGGCCACAGCCGGATCCAGGCGGGCCGGGACGTGGTACGTGGTCAGGCCCGGCGTGTAGCGGGCCGCGTAGTCGAACACGCCGGTGGAGGGAACGATCTCCACCGGCGGCAGGGCCCGTGGCCCGGCTGGGTCGTCGACCACGCTGAGTGCCACCTCGACACCCTCGATGAGGGGTTCGACCAGCACGGTGTCGCCGTAGGCGAAGCAGCCGACCATCGCGGCCGGCAGGTCGGCCACCTCGTACACCCGCTGCACGCCAAGCGCCGAGCCACCCTGCGCGGGCTTGATCATCAGTGGCAGGCCGAGCCTGGTCACGATGCCGTCCAGCACCGGCCCGGCGCCCAGCTCGCGGAACGTCGAGTGCGGCAGCGCCACCCAGTCGGGGGTGGCCAGGCCGGCGGCCCGGACCAGCGCCTTGGCGCTGGGCTTGTCCCAGGCCATCCGACATGCCGCGGCATCGCTTCCCACGTAGGGCATGCCGACCAGTTCCAGTACCCCTCGTAGCGCGCCGTCCTCACCGGCGGAGCCGTGTAGCGCGACGAAGACCGCATCCGGGCGGTGTGTGGCCAGCGTGGTCAGCAGGTCGGCGTCGGCGTCCAGGACACTGGCCTCCGCCCCCAGTGCCCGGATCGCCTCGGCGATCCGCCGCCCGGACCGCAGCGACACCTCACGTTCGTAGGTGAGGCCACCGGCGAGCACCACGACATGCAGGTCCTCGACGGGGATCATGCGTCCATCCGGCAGGTCGGTGGTCTGTGCTGGTCGGTCAGAACGGCCCGGGTCCGAATCCGCGCGCACGGCGGTCGGCTCGCCCGGGTCGTTCGTCCGACCGGGACCGGTCGGTGGCGGCTGGTGAGTCGGGCAGGAAGGTGCGGCGCAGGTCGATCTCCTGCTCGACCACCGTGGCGAGCCTACGGATGCCCTCGCGAATCCGTTCCGGCTCCGGGAAGCAGTAGGACAGCCGCATCTGGCGGACGCCGTCCCCGTTGCCGTAGAAGCCGATTCCCGGCACGTAGGCCACCCGGCCGTGCACGGCCCGAGGCTGCATCACCTTGGCGTCCAGCCCGTCGGGAAGGGTCAGCCACACGTAGAAGCCACCGTCTGGTTCGGTCCAGGAGCATCCGGGCGGCATCAGCGCGTCCAGCGCGTCCAGCATCGCGTCCCGCCGCTCCCGGTACAGCTCACGGAACACCTTCACCTGCTCCAGCCACGGCTGGGTGTCCAGGTACTCGGCCACCGCGATCTGGTTGAAGGTGGGCGGACAGAGAACCTGCGACTCGCTGACCAGAACGATCTTCTCCTTGACCGGGTGCGGCGCGGTGACCCAGCCGACCCGGAGTCCGGGTGAGAACGTCTTGGAGAACGAGCCCAGGTAGATGACCCGGTCCCGGTCATGTGAGGCCAGTGCCGGCAGCGGGTCGCGGTCGAATCCGAGCAGCCCGTACGGGTTGTCCTCCACCACCAGCAGGTCGTACCGCTCGGCGATGTCCAGGATCTGCTCGCGTCGCTCGACGCTGAGGGTCACCCCGGCCGGGTTGTGGAAGTTTGGGATCGTGTAGAGGAACTTGGGCCGTCGTCCGGCCCCGGTCAGGTCGGCCAGGGTCTCGGCCAGGGCGGCGGGAACCAGACCGTCGCCGTCCATCTGAACGTGCACGACCTCGGCCTGCGCGGCGGCGAACGTGCCCAGCGCGCCCACGTAGGACGGTCCCTCGGCGACCACCACGTCGCCGGGATCCAGAAAGACGCGGCTGATGATGTCGAGGGCCTGCTGCGATCCCACCGTGACCACCACGTCGTCCGCGGACGCGGTCACTCCCTCCAGGGCCATCACGTCGCAGATGCGCTCGCGCAACCGGGCGTCGCCCTGGCCGGACCCGTACTGGAGTGCCGAGGCGCCCCGACGGGAGATCAGGTCGCCCATCATCTCCCCGACCGCGTCGAGTGGGAGGGCCGTGGTGTAGGGCATACCGCCGGCCAGCGAGATGACCTCGGGGCGGTTCGCCACGGCGAACAGCGCTCGTACCTCCGACGCGGTGAGATTCGCGGTCCGGACCGCATACCGGTCCGCATATCGGTCGAGGCTGTTCCCGGACACGAGGCCTCCCCGGGGTGGGCGCAATTGGGATGCGCAGTCTACCGGGCGCGCCTCTTCCACCCCCAGGCTCGTCGGCCTACCATCGGTCCGGACCCCGGGCGGAGGTCGACTCCAACCCGACCAGATCCGACCTGGTCAGCCTGACCGGACGAGGTGGGGGGTCCGCAACGACATGGCCGGGCCCGGAGGTGAGGGCCTGGTATCCGAAACGGCGCCCGGGCCGGTGTCGCGGGCGGTCCATGAAACGGGGAGACGCCGGGGTCGCCCCGCCACGAACAGGAGGCGCCCGCCGGTGTCACGTCGTCTGGTGAACATCACCCTGGACAACCTCGACGACCTGCCCCGGCGCTGCCGTCGCTGCGTGTTCTGGGAACTGGATCCGGTCCAGCGGGAGCGTGCCGAGGAGGCCGGTGACACCGCGCTGGAGAAGGAGGCGTGGGTTTCCTCGGTGCTGTTGGACTGGGGCAGTTGCGGCAAGCTCGTGCACGTGGACGGGGTCGCGGCAGGGTTCATACTCTTCGCCCCGCCGGCGTACGTGCCGCGCTCGATCGCGTTCCCGTCCAGCCCGGTCAGCGCGGACGCGGTGCTGTTGATGACCGCACACCTGCGCCCGGAGTTCGCCGGCGGCGGCCTGGGCCGGATGCTGGTGCAGGGGGTGGCCAAGGACCTGACCCGCCGTGGGGTGCGGGCAATCGAGGCGTTCGGCGACCTGAGATGGCAGTCGCCACAGTGTGTGGTGCCGGCCGAGTTCCTGCTCGCGGTGGGATTCAAGACCGTCCGGCCGCATCCACGCTTCCCCCGGCTACGGCTGGAGCTGAAGACCACCCTGTCGTGGCGTGAGGACGTCGAGTACGCGTTGGAAAGGCTTCTGGGCAGTATGACGCCGGACGTGGCTCTCCGCCCGGTCTAGCTGGTCGACTCCAGGCCCTCGCCGGGGCGGAGCTCCGGCTCCGGGGTCTCGTAGTCAGGGGGCATGGTGCTGTGTTGCCCTCGGCGGGGGGAGCTTCGCTCCACCCCGCACCCCCCTCAAAACCCCACATGGTGGCGTGACCAGGGTGGTCAGGGTGGGTCCGTGCCGGACACCCCCCTCAAATCCTCTGGCCCAGCCGTCCAGGGCGATCTCAGGCGGGATGGGGTGACCTTGGGTGCTGCCGCCGGGTGCCCGTAGGTACCACAGGCGCCGTGGTCCGGGGTCACCGTCCGGAGGTTGTCCCGGCGGGCATCACGTAGGTGCCGGTCGGTGGATCCACGTCGGCAGGCAGGAAGAACCGCTGCACCGCGACCAGTGCCGCCTCGGCGACCACGCCGCGACAGCCCGGGTCGGTGAGCCGGGCGCGGTCACCGGAGTTGGTGAGGTATCCCAGTTCCAGCCGCACGGCCGGCATCCGGGTCATCCGGAGCAGCTCCCAGGTCTTGCCGTGGGTGCGGCAGTCCAGCAGTCCGGTCCGGGCCACCACCTCGCGGTGTACCAACCCGGCGAGCCGCTCCCCGATGGTCGAGGTTGCCACCGCGTCGGTTCCCGAACCGAAGTGGTAGGTGGCCACGCCGTTGGCCAGCGGTGAGACGTGCGCGTCCAGGTGTAGGGACAGCAGCAGGTCGGCACCGGTCGCGTTGCCGAACTGGGCCCGTTCCAGGTCGGTGGGGCAGTTGCCCGGACCGCGGGTGAGATAGACGGTGACCCCGAACGCGGCGAGCCGGCCCTCGATGCGGGTGGCCAGATCCCAGACCAGCTCCGCCTCGCAGACCCGGCCGACGCTCACGCCGCGGTCCGGCCCACCGTGGCCGGGATCGATGACGACGCGTTTGCCCAGCAGGTTGGGTCCGGACACCGCCACGGCTGCCGACTCGCGCAGGAACTGTGGCCGACCGCCGACCACCCGGCGGCCGAGTTGGCGCAGGGCACGCATCGTCGCCGGGCCGAAGGAGCCGTCCGGGCCCAGCCCGTAGTCGCGTTGGAACGCCCGCAGCGCGGTCTCGGTCTTGGAGCCGAACAGACCATCGGCGCGGCCGGCGTCGTAGCCCATCTCCAACAGACGAATCTGCAGGGTGGCGACGTCGTCGCCGACCATGGGGTGGGCCACCGCGTACTGCAGTACCCGGTCGCCAAGCCGCCAGCGTGCCTCGGTGATCGCCCGGTAGGTCTCCGCACCGACGATCCCGTCGACCGTGAGCCCCCGGCGTTGCTGGAACGCCCTTACCGCCAGTTCGCACTCGGTGTCGTACCGGTCGTGTGGACCGGATCCCGGCAGCATCCCCAGCGCGGCCAGGACGGCACGGACCTCGGCGACGGCCGGTCCACTGTCGCCTCGGCGAATGTCCTGCATACAGGTCCCTGGGGGCGGTAGGGGCGGGGATAATTCAGCTACTTTGTCACTGGCGGTGGCGGTTCCGCCGGGTGACCGTTGACATTCTGCCCCCTCCGTCGACATCGTCTGCCGCAGGGCCAGAGCTCCGTAAGGGTGAGTCGGCCGGGCTCCGCATGCTCGCGGAAGCCCGGCCGAAACGTGGTCGTGCGGTCGACGGGTGGCCTTACAGGTAGTCGGCGAGGTCGCGGAGCAGGGCCGCCTTGGGCTTGGCGCCGACGATCGACTTCACCAGCTGGCCGCCCTTGAAGACCGACATGGTCGGAATGGACAGCACCTGGTACTCCTGCGCGGTCCGCGGGTTCTCGTCGATGTTCAGCTTGGCCACGGTGATCTTGTCCGCGTGCTCGGCGGCGATCTCCTCGAGGACCGGTGAGACCATCCGGCAGGGCCCGCACCACTCGGCCCAGAAGTCCACGATGACGGGCTTGTCGCTCTGGATGACATCTGCGTTGAACGTTGCGTCAGTGACAGTCTTGGTTGCCTGTCCCATGGTGTCTCCTTCTGGCTTGCTGTTCGGCAGGGCTTCGGACCCTGTTCGGACCCGGGTCAGGACTCGGTCCAGACCGTCCAGACCCGGTTCAGACCCGGTTCAGACCCGGACGGCCTCGCCGGCCGCGGCACTGGCGGACTGGGCGCGCGAGACCAGCCAGCGCTCCGCGTCCAGTGCCGCGGCGCAGCCGGTGCCGGCCGCGGTGATGGCCTGGCGGTAGTTGTGGTCCACCACGTCACCGCAGGCGAACACGCCGGGCAGGTCGGTGCGGGTCGACGGTGCGTCGACCATGACGTAACCGTCCTCGTCGCAGTGCAACTGACCGCGGAACAGTTCGCTGCGCGGGTCGTGGCCGATCGCCAGGAACAGACCGCTCACCGCCAGGGTGGACTCCTCACCGGTCAACCGGTTGCGGGTACGCACACCCGAGACGGTGCTCTCGCCCAGCACGTCGACGACCTCGGTGTCGAGCATGAAGCGGATCTTCTCGTTGGCGCGGGCCCGGTCCTGCATGATCCTTGACGCCCGCAGGGTGTCCCTGCGGTGGATCAGCGTGACCGAGCGGGCGAACCTGGTGAGGAAGGCCGCCTCCTCCATCGCGCTGTCACCGCCGCCGACCACCGCGATGTCCTGGTCGCGGAAGAAGAATCCGTCACAGGTGGCACATGCCGACACACCGTGACCGAGCAGCCGACCCTCGTTCTCCAGACCGAGGAACCGGTACTTCGAACCGGTGGCCACGATCACCGCCAGCGCGCGGTGGGTGGCGTCGGTGGTGCGGACCTCCTTGACCTCACCGGTCAGGTCGACCTCGACCACGTCGTCGGGGACCAACTCGGCGCCGAACCGTTCGGCCTGCGAACGCATGTTCTCCATCAGGTCCGGCCCCATGATTCCTTCGGCGAATCCGGGGAAGTTCTCCACCTCGGTCGTGGTCATCAGGGCGCCGCCGTACTGGCTGCCCTCGAACACCAGGGGCCGCAGGTTGGCCCGCGCGGTGTACAGGGCGGCGGTGTAGCCCGCCGGTCCGGAGCCGATGATGATCACGTCGCGCACGGCGTTGGTGTCCGCGCCTTCGGTCGTCACGCTGGTAGACCCTTCGTCGGGTGAGGCGATATCGCGTCCGGGTAACGAATCCCGGCGGCGGACCATTCCCGACACCGTCGGCGCCCGGCACGGTCACCGACCGTGGAACAACACCTCGGGAGTGGCCGCCTGCCCACAGTCCGAGCCGACCACCAGGACGCGGTCGCCGTCGAACACGAACACGAACGCCGGGCTGCCGTCGAACAGGGCGAACTGGACCGCCCGTGGGTTGCCGGGCACGCCCTCGGTGCTGTCCAGGGCCGAGACGCAGCGGGCCCGCCGGGCACTGTCCGACATCGCGCCGGCCGATGCCACCGGGCACGAAGCGGCAGTGTCGCAGGAGGCCTGGGCGAGAATGCTGTCCAGTCTTGCCCCGATGTCGTCCCGGGTGTAGCTGGGAACCTTCTGGTGGTTCGGAGTCAGCCCGTGCTGTGGTGGCGTGGTGGGTTCCCCGGATTCGGCGGGTTTCCCCTGTTGCCCGAACTGCCCCAGCCCGGGCCTGGTGTCACCGTTCGGGTCGCCACTCGGGTCGGCCAGCGTGGAGACTGTCACCGTGTCGGTGCCCCCGGCCGGGGTGTCACCGGAACCGAGCATGGTGTTGGCGCCGACTCCGATCCCGCCCAGCAGGACGGTGGTAGCCGCGGCCCAACCGGCCGCCCGAACGCGACGCCGACCACGCCGTCGCGCCGAGCTGATGTCGACGACCGTACCGACCGCCGGCACAACGGACTGGTCACCCCGGCCGGGATGGTCCGGCGGGCTGGTCGGCCGGGGTGGGGTGGACTCACGCACGGAGCGCCCCTGCGCCCCGATGGCCGCGCCGATGCG
>DATCXL010000702.1:0-4334 GCA_036565825.1 Mycobacteriales bacterium | reverse complement strand
CGACAACGGGTACAACCTGCCGTGCCGGCCGGCCGTGCGCCTGGCGTTCGCCCGCCAACCCCGCTTGACGTTCCCCGCACCCCTGGCCACCACAGCCCGGGCCTGCCCGGGCAGGGTCCGTCCGGCCACCCGCAGCTCCACCGCCAGCGTTGCCAACTGCTCCACGTCGAACTCGGCCACTACGGCGCCTCCCGTTCCTCGCAGACCATCCGACGGGCGGTGATCTGAGACCCGCGGGTGACCTGCCGCACCCGCAACACCCTGCCGACCAACGTCGAGTCCGCCGACGTGTTGACGGTCACCTCGTCGTCCAACTCCACGCTGCCCGTGACCGGAATGGACACCAGGTACCGCCACGTCGTGACCTGCTCCTCACCCGCCTGATCCGTCCGATCGCCCGGGGTGAGCACCCGAACCCTGCACGGTCCCGAGTAGACCGTTGTGGTGGCCTGCGTGTACGTGCCAGACGCCGCATCCCACGTCCGCGCACCCGGACGGGTGATCGTGCACGTGTCGGTCATAAGCCGCTCGGCCGCCGCCCGGCCACCGGCCAGCACCCTGGTGACGCTCACCGCAGGCTCACCGTCCCACCCCGACGCCCGTACTGCCGGCGCAACGCCTTCCGCAGGTTCTCGGTGAGCGCACCCTCAACAGCGTCGGCGTAGGTCACTCGGTAGTCGTCGATCGACTCGGACTTCTCACCAGCCGGCGCGGCCGACGCGGCAGCAGCCAGACCCAATGCCGCCTTGCGGGCCAGTTGCAGCTCCTGGGCACCGTCTGGATAGCCGTGCGTGCACACGACCACCACCTCCGACGGCTCGCCGCAGGTGACCGCCCACCCGCAGCTTCGCCACAACCTGGAACCGAACCGCTTCCAATCGGTCACAGCGACACCATCCACGGTGACCGACGCCACCGCGGTGACCGGGATCTGCGGCAACGCCAGCCACCGATCCGACGTACCCATCACCGTGATGGTGTCGTCGACCACCTCGACGATCCGCTGCCCGCCAGCCGCACCCTGCACCACCCCGGTCGCTGTCTCGACAAGCAGCACGGCCAGGCCAGCATCCATGCTCGGCTCGCCGAGCAGAGTCGTGAGGTCCGCCGGCGAAGCCAACTGGTCTGCCATCAGACCTCACCCCCTCACTGCTGCGGTAGGTGCGCGGCTGTGTACGCCTCGACCACCGCGGCCGGCACCCGACCCTTGTCGTTGACCTCCAGGCCAACCGACCGAGCCCACTCCCGGATGTCCTGAGCGGACGGCTGGCCGGGCGGATCGTCCGACGGGTTCTGTGTGGACTGCTGCCCGTCCGGGTCTGGAGGGGCGGTCGGCGGCTCCTTGCCCCCACCGCCCGCATCCTCGCCGACCGGCTCCAGGTGCCCGCGACCCAGTAGGACCACCACCTGGTCGTCCGGCACATCCCCGGGCAGCAACTCGCCCCGGGGAATGTCCACGTAGGCCCGGCCGCCGGGCACGGCCGTTTCCACGGTCACATACCCGGCGGCCACCTTGTAGGCCGACCCCATCAGAAGAACAGCCCGGTCAGCTTGCCGTGCGCCTTCTCGCTGCCGTAGGCCAGGCCGACCTCCCCGTAGATCTGCGCACGGTCGGTCGCCCCGGTCTTCGCCAGTGGCTCGGCGAAGAAGTGACCCTTGCTGGGCACCTCCAGGAACACCGGCGAGCACTGCTCCAAGGAGGCCACCGCCAGCGTCCCCTGCGGCATGTGCCGGTCCAGCATCACGTTGAGCACCCCGAAGTCGGTCACGATCGTGTCCACCGCGACACCACCGACGGTCCGGGACGTCTCCATGAACTTGCCGAACAACTCGCCGTAGGCGGTGGTGATCTGCCGCTTCGCCGCCGAGTTGACGATCACCGTCGCCGTACCCTGCTCGGAGATCCCGCCGTTGTCGTACACCGACTGAAGCAGGTCACCCAGCTTCGCCACCGACACCGGGTTCTGCTTGAACACGTCGGCCGTCCCATCGGCGGTGACAGCCTGGACAGCACCGCCCTTGGTCGCCGACACCGTGAACGTGCTCGACGATGGCACGGTCTTGACGTAGTAGAAACCCGACGTCGCACCTGTGGCACCCGAGGTGATCGCGATACGCACCCGGTCGCCCACCACCAGGCCGTGGTTGGCCTCGGTGATCAGCTCACCCACATCCGCCCACGTCGACCCGCCATCACCGACGAGGGTCTCCGCGGTGACCACGTTGGTGGTGATCGCCGCCAGCAGGCCCCTGGTCTTACGCGCGGTGGAGTTGTCCGACGGCTTCTGGTAGGTGCCCTGCAAGAAGGAGAAGTTGATGTCGCGGGCCATCGCCTTGAGTTCCTGTGCCACCTGCCAGTCCAACTCGGCGCGAACCGGGTTGGTGGCCTCGATGTTCGCCCCGTTGTGCTGGCCGACCGCGGCCAGCTTGGTGTAGCTGACGCCGAGGGCGGAGTGGTGGATCTGGCAGACGTTGGTCACGTTCGCCCGGGCCCGCCCGGTCAACGCCGGGGCGTCCGCGCCCTCCAGGATCGCCGGCTGGGACGCGTCCCGCAGGTCGTAGGTCTGCCACTCGAACTCGGTCGATGTGGTCTGCATGCCCCCGGTCAGGCCGCCGATCGCGGAGAAGAACGGGGTGTCCGCCGGGGTCAGTCCGAACAGGACCCCGGTGTAGTTGGGCAGGTTGTAGGTGGTGCCGAGTGCCGAGATACCGGCCATGCCGGCCACTCCCTTCTCGTGGGCGCGGCCAGCGCCGGCCCGTCGTTACTTCGTGGTCTGGTTGTTGCCCATCGCGATGAGCTTGCTGTTCTGGAGGCTGATGACCTTCTGCCAGTCGCCGGCCTTCTGCGCTTCGGCGATCTGCGCCTCGACATCGGGTGCCGTCCCGCCCCGTGCGCCCTGCGACGGGTCCGGCGCGGGCGTCCGCGGCCCGGGCGGAGCCTGCGCTGGGAACAGGGCGAGCAGGGCGTCAGCGTCTGCGGCCAGTTCCTCCCGTGAGGACCCCTGGAGCCTGGCAGCCTGCGCAGCGGTCAGGCCCTTCTCGGCTGCGACCTCGACCCGAATGCGTGCGGCCCGCTCCGCGGCCAGGTCAGCCTCGTACTGGGCCATCCGCTCGGTGACACGCTCCAGGTCGGTCTTCCCGTCGCCGGTCGGCGCGGACCCACCGAGCAACTTCGCCAGCGGCGCGAGGGCGGCCACCTGCTTCTCCAGGGCCTCGCGGGCCTTGCGTTCCTCCTGCAAGGCCTTGAGTCCGGCCGGGCCGAGCGGCTCGTCGACGGGCTTCGGTGGATCGGCCGGCGGTTGGGCAGGTGCCGGCGGGGTTGTGGGTGGGTTGGTCGGTGCCGGCGCCGGATCGCCCGGTGCAGGCGGTGTGGGAATGGGCTGGGTCATCGCGACCCTCTCTGTGGACAGGACCGGGCATCGCGCCCGGTCAAAGGATGTACCCGAAGTTGGTCAACAATCTGATGACCTCCTCGCGTGACGTCGCATCAGCGAGGATCTGCCCCGGTGTCGGCCTACCCGACCGGGCGAACCGGTACGAGTACGTCTGCACACGGCCGTTCCCAGTGACCCGGTGGAACGTCTTACCCCGACGGAACAACTCGGCATACTGCGCGACCTTCAACCGGTCGAACCCGAAGTTCGTGAACGTCCGCCCGCGCGTGTCACGGCCCAACGCCCGCTCCACATCCCGGGCCAGAATCCGGGCACCAGCCACACCACGACGAGTCGCCCCCTCCGTCGTGAACCGGCGGCCCGCCGAATCCGAATACATGCCACGCCTGGCGTTCACCACCTGCGACGGGTCAGCACCGTGCTCCAGGATCGCCTCACGGTCCGCCCTGGACAGACCGGTGACCCGTCCGGCGGCGATGGCCTTACGCGCGTCGAACAGCAGACTGTCGTCGGACTCGGCAACCGGAATATGCACGCAATCACACCGCGGATGCCGTTGGAACCCGGTATTCCAGCGGAAGAACTTCCCGGCCAGGATCGCGCACCGCGCGCAACTCGGCGGCCGCAACATCCGGTAGTAGCCCCGCACATGCGGCCGGGCCACCATCCCCACCTGCACCGCATCCCGGCCCGCATCCGCGGTCAACGTCCGCGTGTACATCGCCAGCGACGCCTCGACATCCCGCAACGCCGTGCCGACCTGCACACCCCGGCCGATCGCAGCCCGGGCGTCGATCGTCGGCAAGAAGTACACTCCTGCCAGGTCCCCACCGGACTGAGTCGCCGCAGCGAACGCCTCAACGTTCACCGCGGCCCCGGCACCGGCCAGCCCGGTCAGATACGGGTCGGTCGCCTCAGCCGCCACCGTCTGCGCCCCGA
>DATCXL010000701.1:0-2288 GCA_036565825.1 Mycobacteriales bacterium | reverse complement strand
CCGGCTGGCCTCCCGATGAACGATCCGGCGACGATTGCACGGGCCAGCCGGTTTCCGGCGACAACCAGAGCAGCCTGGGTCCGTCGTGGAGGACGACGAGGCACCGAGCACCGCCACGCCCAGCACCGCCACGCCCAGCACCGCGCCGGTCTGCCGGATCGAGTTCAGCGCGCCCGGGCCGAGCCCGGTCTGTCCGCAGGCACGCCGGAGACCGAGATGTGGGGTCCGGGAGATGGTCGACCAGACACTGTCCCCGCCTGGCCCGAACGGACCCGTCATCTCGGCCGAGGTGACAGGTCTGGCGGCGTTGTGCGGCCGTGTCGCCTCCGGCATGGGCTGCGCGCTGCTGCCCGAGATGGCGGTGCGGGCACATGTCGACCGAGGCGAGGTGGTGGCCAGACACCGGTGTGACGGCCGGATGGCGGCCACGTTGCCGACGATGGGTATAGTGGCCATCCCGCCGAGTGTGGGTCATTTCCCGGAGCAGGCCACCACCATCGGGTGGCCCCGTCGGGGTCGATCTGCCTGAACGCGTGGTGCGCTCTGGACGTCGTCGACACCGGTTGGTACCGGTTGCCTCGACAGACCGGCAGGACAGGGCCCGGCTTCCGGCGTTGTGCCGCGAGACCTGCGGGGACGGACGAGAGGGAGACGGGTCGGTGCTGGATCCGGAAGAGCTGTACCACCTCGACCCAGACATTCCCGAGCTTGGCAGCCCGGTGCTGCTGTGCGACCTGGACGGGTTCGTGGACGCAGGTGGGATCGGCGGGCTGGTGCGCGACCAGGTGATCTCCCAACTGGAGAACTTCACAATCGCGACGTTCGACGTGGACCAGTTGATCGACTACCGGTCCCGCCGCCCGACGATGACCTACGTCGAGGATCACTGGGCGACCTACGACGTTCCCGCACTTGTGCTGCGCACGGCACGGGATGCGCTCGGGACGCCGTTCCTGTTGCTCAGCGGACCCGAACCGGACTACCAGTGGGAGCGGTTCATCGCGGCGGTACGTGCCCTGGTCGAACGGCTGGGGGTCCGGCTGACCGTCGGGTTCAACGGCATCCCGATGGCCGTGCCACACACCCGCCCGATCGGCCTTACCGCACACGCGACCCGACCCGAACTGGTCGCCGGCCACACCCGGTGGCTCTCCGAGGTACGGGTGCCTGGCAGCGTTGCAGCCCTGCTGGAGTTCCGGCTGGGCCGGGCCGGGCACGACGCCCTGGGATTCGCCGCGCACGTCCCGCACTACCTCTCCCAGGCGGCCTACCCGGCCGCGGCGCTGGCCGTGCTGGACGCGATCATCGAGGCCACCGGGCTGGCCCTGCCCGCCGACCAGCTACGTGCCTCGGCCAGGACCGCCGACGCCCAGATCGCCCGGCAGGTCGAGAACTCCGAGGAGATCGGGTCCATCGTGCGCATGCTGGAGGAGCAGTACGACTCCTACCTCAGCGCGCACGAACAGGACATGCCCACCGCCGAGGAACTTGGCGCCCAGTTCGAACGGTTCCTCGCCGAGCAGGACCAGCGCGGCGACAACCCCGACCACTGATCCGCCGGACCGGCGGATCGCTCAGCGGCGCAGCGGGTCCACCCCGCGGATGGACGCGTCGACCAGTTCCACCGGATGGAACATCGGGATGCCACCGTTGGTGTGCCGGCCGATCTGCAACAGGCAACCGGCGTTGGCGGTGACCACCGCGTCCGGTGCCACCGAGGCGATGTTGGCGGCCTTACGCGCGCCGAGCTGTTCGGCCGCCTCGGGTGCTACCAGGTTGTAGACGCCGGCCGAGCCACAGCACACCTCGGCCTCGGGGATGTCGGTCAACTCGACGCCGGGGATCGCCCGCAGCACATCGCGGGGCTGGGCGCGCACGCCCTGGGCGTGGGCCAGGTGGCAGGCATCGTGGTAGGCAACCTTCGCCTGGATCGGGTGCCTGGGGGCGATCGGTTCCAGCTCGGCCAGCAGTTCGGTGACGTCACGGACCTTGGCGGCGAACAGGGCAGCCCGCTCGGCGAACGTCGGGTCGTCGGCGAGCAGCCGGCCGTACTCCTTGAGGTTGGACCCGCAGCCGGCGACGTTGGCCACCACGGTGTCCACGTTGGCCCGCTCGAACACCTCGATGAGCGCACGGGCCCGGTCCAGTGCCTCGGGTTCGCGGCCGGCGTGTCCGCTCAGCGCACCGCAGCAGGCCTGGTCGGTCGGGGCGATCACCTCGCAGCCCTCGGCGGCCAGCACCCGCGCGGTCGCCTCGTTCACCTGGGCGAAGAACACCCGCTGGACGCA
>DATCXL010000683.1:0-7243 GCA_036565825.1 Mycobacteriales bacterium | reverse complement strand
CTCGGACAGCCCATCGCACACTCGCTGTCACCGGCGTTGCACCGGGCGGCGTACCAGGCGATGGGCCTGCCCGGGTGGCGGTACGACGCGATCGAGTGCGGTACGGCCGAGTTGGCCGGTCGGGTCGCCGCCCTCGGCCCGGAATGGGCCGGCCTGTCGCTGACCATGCCACTCAAACGGGTGGCCTGTTCGGTCGCCGACGAGGTGTCGCCGCTGGTGGCTGAGGTTGGCGCGGCCAACACGCTCGTTCGCCGGGACGGCCGTTGGTACGCCGAGAACACCGACGTCGGTGGCATGGTTGACGCCCTGCGTTCGGCGGGCGTCACCGACGCGACCGGTGCGGTGGTGCTCGGCGCCGGTGGCACCGCCCAGGCGGCCCTGGCGGCGTTGCGGGAACTCGGCGAACCGCACCCGACCGTGCTGGTCCGTGAGCCGGGCCGGACCGGTGAGTTGCAGAAGACGGCTCACCGACTTGGGGTCGCCCCGGTGGTGGCCCGCGGGCTGGATGACCCAGCGGTGTACCAGGCCCCACTGGTGATCTCCACGGTTCCGCGTGGCGCCGCCGACGTGGTGGCCCACCGGCCCGAGTGGACCATGATGGACGGGCCGCCCGGCGGGGTGGTGTTCGACGTGGTGTACGACCCCTGGCCGACACCGTTGGCACAGTCGGCCGCCGAGTCCGGCCGGCGGGTGATCAGCGGTCTGGATCTGCTGCTGCACCAGGCCGTGCGGCAGGTGCGGCTGATGACCGGCCGGGCCGAGGTACCTGTCGCGGCGATGCGGGCCGCGCTACGCGGCGCGTCTGGAGGGTGACCGATCGCCGCTGAGGCGGTGTCGACCGGGGCCAGACGCCGACCGGTGACTCGGCATGGATCTGGGTACCCGTCCGACGAGCGGACGTTTCGGCTCGCTGGTGGCTCCACGTCTGTCCACGTACGCTCCGTCGATGTTAGGTAACCTGCTCGCCTTCACCGGCGTCGCGCTGCTGCTCGCCATGGTGCCCGGTCCCAGCTTCGCGTTGGTGCTTCGGCAGACGGTGCGTGGAGGTCGCCGGTTGGCGTTCATGACGACCTTGGGCAATGCCACCGGGGTGACCTTCTGGGCTACCTCGGCCGTGCTCGGCCTGTCGGTGCTGGTGGCCGCCAGCACTCTCGCCTACAACCTGATGCAGCTCGGTGGAGCACTGGCGCTGGTCGCGCTCGGGGCACGGTCGGTATGGCGTTCCCGCCACCCGGCTGCACTGGTCGACCCGGCTGAACTGGCCAGGGCCGAGCCACCGGGCCGGCCCGGGCGCGCCGCTCTGGCCGGGTACCGGACCGGAGTCCTCATCTCGTTCGCCAACCCCAAACCCGCCGTGTTCGCGATGACCGTGCTGCCGCAGTTCGTCTCGCCGTCCGCGCCCGACCAGGTATTCCGGTTCCTGTTGCTGGTGGCCGCATGGGTGCTGGTGAGCAGCGCCTGGTACGTGGTGCTGTCCTGGACGATAAGTCGGGTCCGGACCGTGTTCGGCCGGTTGTCGGTACGGCGTCGGGTCGAGCAGATCTCCGGCGTCGTGCTCATCGCCTTCGGGGTGCGGCTGGCCGCCCAGGTCAGATGACCCTGTCGGCCGTCGTGGTGTCGGCCCTGCTCGGCGCGGCCTGCGGGCCGCGCCTGCGGGCGGTGGTGTTCCGGTGTTCAACCCGAGACGGCGTACCTCGTACGTGCTGTCCGCAGTGTGCCGGCCCGGTGCCGCCGGGTCACCCGCCCGCCGCGCTGGCCGGGTTGCCGGTGTCGGGACGCTGCCCGGGTTGCCGAGGCCGGATTGGACCGCGGTCTGGATCCGTCGAGCTCGGTACAGCGGCGGTGTTCGCCGCGTTGGCGATCCGGGTGGACTCGGTGCCGCTGCTGGTGGCGTTGTGCTGGTTCGGCGCGTGGGCCGTGGCACTGTCGGTCGTCGACGTGGCCGTGCACCGGTTACCCGATCCACTCACCACCGCGGCCGGCTGCGGACTGCTGGTCGGGATCGCGGTCACCGCGGTTGTCGAGCACCAGCCCGGAGCCTCAGGTCGGGCGCTGTCGGGTGGTCTGGCGCTGTTCGCTGGTTATCTGGCGTTGGCGGTGGCCAGCCCGGCGTCACTCGGGTTCGGGGACTGCAAACTGGCCGCCTGGCTCGGCACGGCGCTGGGCTGGTTCGGCTGGTCGACCGTGCTGGCCGGCACCCTGGCGGCGTTCGCACTGGCCGGCGGTGTCGGGCTTGTCCTGGTCGCGCTGGGGCGGGCCGGCCGGAAGGACCCCATCCCGTTCGGGCCGTTCATGCTGCTCGGCGCACTCGTCGCCGTGCTCGGTAGTTAGCTGATAAGGCTTCAAAGGGTAGATTTCGCCCGACCTTCGGACTGGGTGCGGATGGCCGGCCCACTCCTGAAAGACTTGACCCATGCTGCGCTGGATCACCGCGGGGGAGTCGCACGGCCGCGCGCTGGTGGCGGTCCTGGAAGGACTGCCGGCCGGGGTGCGGATCACCACCGAGCAGGTGGCCACCGAACTGGCCCGGCGGCGGGCCGGATACGGCCGGGGCGCCCGGATGTCGTTCGAGCGGGACGAGGTGGAGTTGACCGGCGGAGTCCGGCACGGGCTCACCCTGGGCGGCCCGGTCGCGATCCGGATCGGCAACACCGAATGGCCGAAGTGGGAAACCGTCATGGCGCCCGATCCGGTTGACCCGGCCGAACTGGCCGGGCTGGCGCGGAACGCCCCACTGACCCGGCCGCGACCCGGGCACGCCGACCTGGTCGGTATGCAGAAGTACGGATTCTCCGACGCCCGACCGGTACTGGAGCGGGCCAGCGCCCGGGAGACCGCCGCCCGGGTCGCGTTGGGCACGGTCGCGCAGGCCTTCCTGCGGCAGACCCTCGATGTCGAGGTGCTCAGCCACGTGGTGGCCATCGGCGGTGCCAGCGCCCCCGAGGGGCTGGTGCCCGGTCCGGACCAGCGGGCCGTCGTCGACGCATCACCGGTGCGCTGTCTGGACCAGGCCGCCTCCGACGCGCTGGTAGCTGAGATCGACGCCGCCAGGAAGGCCGGTGACACCCTCGGCGGTGTGGTCGAGGTCGTCGTGTACGGCCTGCCCCCCGGTCTGGGCAGTCACGTGCACTGGGACCGCCGGCTGGACGCCCGGCTGTCTGGAGCGCTGATGGGAATCCAGGCGATCAAGGGGGTGGGTTTCGGTGACGGGTTCGAGTTGGCCCGCCGACGTGGCTCGCAGGCACACGACGAGATCGCCTTCGGACCGGAGGGAATCCACCGTTTGACCGGCCGTTCGGGTGGCGTGGAGGGCGGCATGACCACCGGCGAGGTGCTACGGGTGCGTGCCGCGATGAAACCCATCTCCACGGTGCCCCGCGCGCTGTCCACCGTGGATGTGGCGACGGGTGAACCGGCGGTGGCGATCAACCAGCGCAGCGACGTGTGCGCGGTGCCAGCCGCCGGGGTGGTGGCCGAGGCCATGGTGGCGCTGGTGTTGGCCGACGCCGCGGTGGAGAAGTTCGGCGGGGACTCGGTCACCGAGACCCGCCGCAACGCCCGTGCCTACCGCGACAGCATGGCGATCCGGTGACCGGGCCGCGCGGTACCGGTCCGGTGCTGGTGCTGGTCGGTCCGCCCGGGGCCGGTAAGACCACGGTGGGTCGGCTGGTCGCCGAGTGGCTCGGAGTCGGGTTCCGGGACACCGACGACGACGTGGTGGCACTGGCCGGCAAGTCGGTACCGGACATATTTGTCGACGACGGTGAGGCGCGTTTCCGGGAGCTTGAGGAGGACGCTGTGGACACCGCCCTACGGGTTCACGGTGGCGTGCTCGCGCTGGGAGGTGGTGCCGTGCAGTCCGAACGGACCCGTCGCCGACTGTCCGGTCAACACGTGGTGTTCCTGTCGGTCGATGTGACGAACGCGGCCAGGCGGGTGGGGCTGAACCGGGACCGGCCGCTGTTGCTCGGCAACATCCGCCAGCAACTGCGCGCCCTACTCGACGCCCGGATTCCGCTCTACCAGGAGGTGGCCAACATCACGGTCGACACCAGCGGGCGCGAACCTGCCGAGGTGGCCGCCGAGGTGGTCACCGGGCTTTCCTCGGCGGCGCTTCCCGGACCCGCCGCCGACCGCTCCGAGCATTCCCCGGAGGCGGGATGAGAAAGATACTGGTGTTGAACGGGCCGAACCTTGGCCGGTTGGGTCGCCGTGAGGTCGACGTGTACGGCACCACCAGCCACGCCGACCTGGTCGCCCTGTGCGAGCGGACCGCGGCCGAGCTGGGAGTGGCCGTGGACGTGCGCCAGACCGACCATGAGGGCGAGATGCTGGGCTGGCTGCACGAGGCGGCCGACTCGGGGTCACCGGTGGTGCTGAACCCGGCCGCCTGGTCGCACTACTCGATCGCGGTACGCGACGCCTGCGCGATGCTGACCGCACCACTGGTGGAGGTGCACATCTCCAACGTGCACGCCCGTGAGGAGTTCCGCTCGCACTCGGTCGTCTCCCCGGTGGCCACCGGAGTCATCTGTGGCCTGGGCGTCGACGGGTACGCCCTCGCCCTGCGCCACCTCGCTGCCAACTGACCCCGCCGATCCTGGACTTGGTGCTGTTGCCAGCAGCCACATGACAGCACCAACGCCAGGATCGGCGAACGAAACTCCAGGGTCTGGTACGGCGTCCCGACCGTGTCGTCGACCGGAGGTGGTCGGATACCGTGGCGGCATGACCGACATCTCCGCCAACACCGCCGTCCGCCGCGACCGACTGCGCGCTCTGCTTCGCGAGCAGGGAGTCGAGGCGGCACTTGTCACCCGACTGGTCAACGTGCGTTACCTGACCGGCTTCACCGGTTCCAACGGCGCCCTGCTGGTGACCGCGGAGGGCACCGACACCTTCTGCACCGACGGTCGGTACTCCATCCAGTCAGCCGACGAGGTACCCGACCTGGAGCGGATGGTGGGTCGGGACTGTGCCTCGGTGCTGGCCGGGCACGCGCGCGCGTGCGGGATCGGACGGCTCGGGTACGAGTCGCACGAGGTCAGCGTCGACGGCCGCGCGACGCTCGCGGAGGCCTCCGGGGGCGCCGATCTGGTCAGCATCGGCCAGGCCGTCGAACGGCTGCGGATCATCAAGGATGAGGGCGAGATCGCACTGCTGCGCCAGGCCTGTGCGACAGCTGACCAGGCCCTGGCCGACATGGTCTCTGCCGGTGGTCTGAGGGTCGGACGGTCCGAACGCGACATCGGCCGCGACCTGGACAACCGGATGCTGGCATACGGAGCCGACGCCGTCTCGTTCGAGACGATCGTGGCGAGCGGTCCGAACTCGGCCATCCCACACCATCGTCCCACCGACCGGGAGCTGGCACGTGGCGACCTGCTCAAGCTGGACTTCGGTGCGACCTACCGGGGCTACCACTCCGACATGACCCGCACCATGGTGGTGGGAGAGCCGGCCGGATGGCAGCGTGACCTGTACGAGCTCGTAGCCGAGGCCCAGCGGTTGGGCCGGAAGGCGCTGGCCCCAGGCGTCGGGGTGGTCACCGTGGACAGTGCCTCGCGTGACCACATCACCCAGGCCGGGTACGCCGAGGAGTTCACTCACGGGCTCGGGCACGGGGTGGGGCTCCAGATCCACGAGGCACCGTCACTGAGTCCGCTCGGCGCCGGTACACTCGCCGAGCTGATGCCGGTCACCGTCGAACCCGGCGTGTACCTGGAGGGTCGGGGCGGTGTCCGTATCGAGGACACGTTGGTCGTCCGGACCGACGGTCCTGAACTGCTGACCACGACCACCAAGGACCTTGTCGTCCTGTGAACCAGGACCTGTGAACAAAGACCTGCGAACCACCCCGCCGTTCGGGTGTGCCCTGCCCCGAGCCCCGCACGGCGAGATACATACCCGTAGACCGCTATCGGAAAGACTAGAGAACACGTGGCCACGACCAACGACCTGAAAAACGGCATGGTGCTCAACCTCGACGGCCAGCTCTGGCAGGTTGTCGAGTTCCAGCACGTCAAGCCCGGCAAGGGCGGCGCGTTCGTCCGAACCACCCTGAAGAACGTGTTGTCCGGCAAGGTCGTCGACAAGACCTTCAACGCCGGCACCAAGGTGGACACGGCGACCGTCGACAAGCGGGCGATGACATACCTCTACCGCGAAAGTGACGCCTTCGTCTTCATGGACGCCGAGACCTACGACCAGGTCCAGGTGCCGATCGAGACGGTGGGTAGTGCCGCCGACTACATGCTGGAGAACACCGAGGCGGTGGTGGCCACCCACGAGGGTGCACCGCTGTACGTGGAACTTCCCACCAGCGTGGAACTGGTCATCTCACAGACCGACCCCGGGTTGCAGGGGGACCGTTCCACCGGTGGCACCAAGCCGGCGACCCTGGAGACCGGCGCCACGATCCAGGTTCCGCTGTTCGTCAGTACCGGTGAGAAGGTCAAGGTGGACACCCGCGACGGCCGCTACCTTGGCCGCATCTCCGGCTGAGTGCCCGCACCGGTTGGTCCGGCGTACCGACGGACCAACTCCACGAACCACCCACCAGATGCACCGACCGCACCGGGTGGACCGCGTAGACGAAGCTGAACGGAGTGCGATCGTTGTCTGCTCGCAGTAAGGCGCGCAAGCGGGCACTGGACGTGCTCTTCGAGGCCGACCTTCGCGGTACCGACCCGGTGTCCACGGTGGCCGAACGGATGGCTGCCGAGAGCCCCCCGGTGTCTCCGTACGCGGTCACCCTGATCGAGGGTGTCACCCGCAACCGGCAGCGCATCGACGAGATTCTGCGCAGTTACGCCGAGGGTTGGACGCTGGAACGAATGCCGGCGGTGGACCGGGCCATCCTGCGACTGGGCGTGTACGAGCTGCTCTGGTGCCCCGACGTGCCCGACGCGGTGGCCATCAACGAGGCGGTGGAGTTGGCCAAGTCGCTGTCCACCGACGAGTCACCGCGGTTCGTCAACGGCGTGCTCGGCCGGATCCTGGCCGCCGGCCCGGTGGTGCAGGACTGATCGCCGCACCTGTTCGACGCCTCGTCCACGTCTGATCCGTACCGGACCGACGTCGGACCAGCCACCGTGCCACCCTGCCCGGTCGCGGCCGTGTTGGCCCTGCACGCGCGGTGGTGGCTCGGCGCGATGTTCGTCGGCGGGTTCGGACCGGCCCGGTCTGTCCGTCCACTCCGGACCGGCCCGTCACACGCCACGAACACCTCGTCCGCTGCACC
>DATCXL010000681.1:0-2935 GCA_036565825.1 Mycobacteriales bacterium | reverse complement strand
CGCGCTGCGGGTTTGCCCTGCCGGGTCCGAGTTGGCCGCGACAGTGTTGGCCGAGGTCCGCGCCGCGCTGGACACGCCGGGTTCGGTCGCGGTGATCTGCGCGGACGCGGCCGTGCCGGTGTTGACCGCGACGCTGACCGGTGCCGGCCTGGCGTTCGCGTCGTTGGCCGCGGTGGACGCGGAGCGGCCCACGGTCGAACCGCGGCTGTCCCTGGTACCGGCCGGGCTGGCCAAGGGGTTGGAGTTTGACCACGTGGTGTTGGTGGAACCGGCTGACATCGTGGCAGCCGAGTCCACCGGGCTCGCCCGGTTGTATGTAGCTCTCACTCGTGCGGTTTCGCGACTGGTCGTTGTCCACCACGGTGAGTTGCCAGCAGAGCTGCTCGGGTAGTTCGATCGGGTGATGCTGCGGCGGCACCCGACCTACAAGATCATGGCGGGGAAGCTGTACGGCTCAACCTGGTTCGGCTGGTCCGGTACGCGGCAGGATTGTCGTTGGAGTCACGCCGGATCCACGGCTCTGCGACGATGGGGGTACCGACCCCCGACGTCTCGGAGGAAAGGCACCGACACCCGGCGTCATTCCCCGGCGTTGGTCAGATCCGCCGCGGCGACCCCGCGCGCGGAGAACAAGCGAGGAGACACGCATGTCCTCTGGCGACATGGGCGTCACCGGTGGCAGCAAACGTGCTCGACGTGGTTCCGCACGCGCACGCCGAAGCTCCTCCGGTGAGTCGGCGCCCACCGACTCCGGCCCGACGATCGGCGAACCTGGTCTGGTCCAACTGCTCACCCCGGAAGGTGAGCGGGTCGAGCATCCCGACTACTCGGTCGACCTGACCTCCGAGGAGTACCGCGGCCTGTTCCGCGACCTGGTGATGGTCCGGCGCATCGACACCGAGGCCACCGCACTGCAACGGCAGGGTGAACTGGGGATCTGGGCGTCGTTGCTCGGACAGGAGGCCGCCCAGGTCGGCTCCGGTCGGGCCCTGGCCGACGGTGACATGGCCTTCCCCACCTACCGCGAACACGGCGTGGCCTGGTGCCGTGGGGTCGAGCCGCACTGGCTGCTCGGCCTGTTCCGCGGCGTCAACCTGGGCGGCTGGAACCCGGCGGAGAAGAACTTCCACCTGTACACCATCGTCATCGGCTCACAGACGTTGCACGCCACCGGCTACGCGATGGGCATGCAACGGGACGGTGCGGACAGCGCCGCGATCACCTACTTCGGCGACGGTGCGACCAGCCAGGGTGACGTCAACGAGGCCTTCGTGTGGGCCAGCGTGTTCAACGCGCCGGTGGTGTTCTTCTGCCAGAACAACCAGTGGGCCATCTCCGAGCCGATCGAGAAGCAGACCCGCATCCCGCTGTACCAGCGGGCCCGCGGGTTCGGGTTCCCCGGTGTACGGGTGGACGGCAACGACGTGTTGGCCTGCCTGGCGGTGACCCGGGCGGCGCTGGCCCGGGCCCGGGAGGGTTCCGGACCGACCCTGATCGAGGCCTACACCTACCGGATGGGCGCGCACACCACCTCCGACGATCCGACCCGCTACCGGCTGACCTCCGAACTGGAGACCTGGCGGCTGCGTGACCCGATCGAGCGGATGAGGGTGTACCTGGCCCGCAACGGCCTGGCCGACGCCGACTTCTTCGCCTCGGTCGACCGGGACGCCGACGAGATCGCCACCCAGGTGCGGGAGAGCTGCCTGACCATGCCCGACCCGGACCCGATGTCCATCTTCGACGACGTGTACACCGAGACGACGCCGGAACTGGTGCGCCAGCGCGAGCGGTTCGCCGAGTACCTCGGCTCGTTCGAGGGAGGCGACCACTGATGGCGACGTACACGATGGCCAAGGCCCTCAACGAGGGGCTGCGCAGGGCCATGGAGGCCGACCCGAAGGTTCTCATCATGGGTGAGGACGTGGGGCGGCTCGGTGGGGTGTTCCGGGTGACCGACGGGTTGTACAAGGACTTCGGTGAGGACCGGGTCATCGACACCCCGTTGGCCGAGGCCGGCATCGTCGGCACCGCGATCGGGCTGGCGCTGCGCGGGTACCGGCCGGTGTGCGAGATCCAGTTCGACGGCTTCGTCTACCCGGCGTTCGACCAGATCGTCAGCCAGCTCGCAAAGATGCACTACCGGTCCATGGGCACGGTGCGGCTCCCGGTCACCATCAGGATTCCGTTCGGCGGTGGCATCGGCGCGGTGGAGCACCACAGCGAGTCCCCCGAGGCCTACTTCGCCCACACCGCCGGGCTGAAGGTGGTGTCGTGCTCGAACCCGGTGGACGCCTACTTCATGGTCCAGCAGGCCATCGCCAGCGACGACCCGGTCATCTTCCTGGAACCAAAGCGGCGGTACTGGGAGAAGGCCGAGCTGGACACCGCCATGACCCCCGAGCCGCTGCACTCCGCGCGGGTGGTCCGGCCCGGGCGGGACGTGACGGTGGTGGCCTACGGGCCGATGGTGCGCACCGCGATGGAGGCGGCCATCGCGGCCGCCGACGAGGGACGTGACCTGGAGGTCATCGACCTGCGCACGATCTCCCCGTTGGACTCCGACACCGTCGTCGCCTCGGTCCGCCGTACCGGCCGGCTGGTGGTGGTGCACGAGGCGGCGGTCAGTCACGGCGTGGGCGCGGAGATCGCGGCCAGGGTCACCGAGGAGGCCTTCTACTCGTTGCAGGCGCCGGTGCTGCGGGTCGCCGGGTTCGACACCCCCTACCCGGCGTCGCGGCTGGAGGAGCAGTACCTGCCCGACCTGGACCGTGTCCTGGACGCCGTCGACCGCTCGCTGGCCTACTAGGAGGAGCCGCCGCAGATGTCAGACATCAAGCAGTTCAAGCTCCCCGACCTCGGTGAGGGTCTCACCGAGGGTGAGATCATCCGGTGGCTGGTCGCTCCCGGCGACAAGGTGGTCCTCAACCAGCCG
>DATCXL010000587.1:0-3918 GCA_036565825.1 Mycobacteriales bacterium | reverse complement strand
GAGGCGCAGGGCGACGGCGGCCTGTCGGGCGAACAGTGCCAGCAGATCCAACTCGCTCAGACTCGACCGGGACTGGGGCACCGGGTCGAGGACCTCCAGGACCCCGATGATCTCGTCGGAGATGAGCGGCGCGGCCATCAGGGCCTGCGGTACGTAGCGGGTGGATTCAGCCAGATCCCGGGCGAAGGCGCCACTGGTGGCCAGGTCGTCGACGATGATCGCCTCGCCTGAGTTGACCACCCAGCCAGCGATGCCGCGGCCCGCCGGGAAGCGGGTGCCCACCAGAAAGTCCTCGCCCTGCCCGGACACGGCCTGGAACACCAGTTCGTCGGTGGTCTCGTCGAGTAGGAAGATCGAACTCGCCGCGGCACCGAAGATGGCACGGGCCACCTCGACGATCGACTGGAGTAACTGGGCGACCCGGTTCTGCGGGTCGAGGCCGTCTGGGTTCGGACCTGGGGTTGGACCCAACCCGCTGTGTTCCATCATGCAGACCTCGGTCGGGTGTGGACGTTCGATGCCGTCAGATAGAGCGCGGACTTGAGCTGGAACGGGGTGAGCCCGGGATGCTTGGCCAGTACGAGTGCGCACCGGCCGGCGATCCGTGGGGTGGCGAAGCTGTTCCCGGTGCTGCGACTGGTGCCGCCACCCGGCCAGGCGACCTCCACGTTCTGCCCGTGGGCGAAGAACTCGACCGGCGGCCGCGGGTTGTACAGGTACAGGTCTGGGTCATCCTCCTGGTGGCTGCCGACAGAGATCACCGAGGAGAAGCGCCACGGGAAGCTCTCCACCGGCGTGTTGTGGGCCGAGGCGACGATCGTGGTGCCGCCGAAGTAGGCCGCGTCGGCGAGTTCGTGAAGTTCGGCCGCGAACCGCTGCCGGGTGGTCGACAGGCTCATGTTGATCACGTCGAAACCGCACCGCACCGCCCAGCGCAGCCCGGCCAGCATGACATCTCCGGTTCCGGCCCGGTTCTCTCCCAGTACCCGCACGCTGTAGAGCGCGCAGTCGGGCGCGGTCGCCCGGATGAGCCCGGCGCAGGCGGTGCCGTGGCCGCAGACGTCACCGGTGGTGGTCTCCACCACGGTGGGGCCATCCTCGCCGGGCATCACCACCCAGGAGCCGTCCACCGGCCCGACCAGAGGGTGGTCGCGTTCCACGCCACTGTCCACCACGCAGACGCTGACCCCGCGTCCTGTTGAGCCACCGAAGGCCCACTCCGCCGAGATCTGCTCGGCTCCCTCGGCCACCACCGGGATGTCGGAGGGTCCACGCCCACGCAGCCCCCAGGTCAACGCCGGGGTCAACGCAGGGGTCAGCGCTGGCGGTGGCGTTGGTGACAGCGACGCCATCCGGTCACCGCTCCTGTTCCCGGGCGACCGGGGTCGGTGGAAGCCAGCCAGGCTGGTCCACGCGTCCTCGTTGCGCTCGATCGTTGACCACACGTATGTCCACGCAGGCTCCCAGCGATCGGTTGAATTCCGGTTAGACGCTGGTATGGGAGCGTCCCGATGACCGCCTCGCCGGGCCGTACCCGGCCACTTTCGGAGAGCCGCGAAAGGGCGACTTATGAACGCGGTGGGCGAATTGGTGGCCCGCGCCGTTTTCCCGATCACCGCCCGGCGCATCAGTACCGATTCACCACAGACATACCGACGGTCAACCGTGAACTCGTAACGTCCCCGTCGGCGCCGAGGAACGTCCGGTCGGCGGAGTAGCGGAAGGAGTACCGACATGTCGGAAGCGAAGAAGGAAGAGAACGAGGTCGAACCGGAGTCCCCCGAGGTGGTCGCACACTCCGAGGAGGACGGCGAGGAGACCCCCGGCTGGTGCGGAATCATGAGCAGCAGCGAGTAGGACTCCGACATTGACCCGTCGTGAACGGCGCACCTGGATCTGGCCAGGGGCCGGTCAGAGTGTGTGTGCCGTGACGCATTGACAGGTCGGAGAGCCGCTCGGGCCTCCGCCGCACCTGGCTGGAGGTCCGGGCGGTGCACCATGGTGCTGCGACCCACAGGTTCCTTCTCCCATATCGACCGGCGGGTCACCTCAGCCATGTACTCGAAGGAGAGGTGGGAGAATGGACACGGGTCGATCCACACTGACTGCTCCACGTGAACGCGTCATCAGGGGTGAGCGCGGATGGTGGTTCCTCGGCCCGGGCGGAACAGCCCGCCTGTCGGCCCGCCACCTGACCGAGCAACACACCCTGCGACCGGAGGCGGAACAGTACCTGCGTGACCAGGGCCTGTTCACCGCGCCGAGATACCGCAGCTACTCACTGACGGTACTGACCAGCACCGCGTGCAACCTGGGCTGCGGCTACTGCTTCCAGAACACCGGGCAGGACACCAGGTCAGGGGTCCGTCCCCCCCGGATCAGGAACCGGCGGCTGACCTCGGACACGATCGAGGCGATCCTCGCCTTCACGAAGCGGCAGATGGCGCAGGCGGGACTGGATCGGCTCATGATCATGCTCTTCGGCGGTGAACCGCTCCTCAATCCGCGTGGATGTGTGGAACTGTTGAGCCGGGCCGCCGACCTCGATCTGACCTCGGCCAGTATGACGTCGAACGGAACCCTGCTGACGCCCCGCCTGGTGACGCAGTTGGCCGACCTTGGCCTTCGGCACGTGCAGGTCACCTTCGACGGGGACGCGGACGTACACGACCAGATCCGGGTGAGCCGTTCCGGGAGCGGAACCTTCGACCTGATCGTCAACAACATCGCCAGAGTTCTTGATCTCACACCGATCCGGTGGGATCTGCGGGTCAACGTTTCCGAGCACAACCGGCACACCATGGACGGACTGGTCGAACATCTCGCCGAAAGGCTGGACCCGGCCCGGTGCTCGCTGTACTTCGCCCGGGTGGGAGATGTGGGAATCGGATACCGGAACGACATGGCCCACTCGGACGAGACCGTGGCCGGTTTCTCCCGTTGGCAGCGACGAGCCCTGGAACTCGGGTTCTCCGTACCCCGCCCGCGAGCTGAAACACCCTGCCAGGCATGTTCGTTCCGGGACGGGCGGTACGGGGCGGTGGTCAGCGCGGACGGAACGCTGTCGAGCTGTTGGGAAACCGCGGGTAAACCTGGTTGGATGGTCGGCACTGTCGACGCCGGGTACCTCTCCAGCGAGGTGACCGAGAGCCGCTGGATCTCCTGTGAGGACTCCTACCGCTACGGCGATGATATGTCCGCCATCCTGGCGTTCCAGGATGCGGTGGATGCCGCTCTGCTTGACTACCTGAGTCTGACCGGCCGGTTGTAGTCGAGGGCGAGGCGTGATGGAGTCATCTGGGCTGTGGCGTAACCACTCCTACACCAGGTACTGGGCAGGCCGGGCGGTTTCCGAGTTCGGGTCGGCGCTGTCGTTGATCGCATTCCCGTTGCTGGTGCTGGCGATGGGTGGACGGGCCACCCAGGCCGGGGTGGTGGCGTCGTGTTCGTTGGTCACCCGTCTGGTGTTACGACTGCCGGCCGGGCACCTGGCCGACCGGGTGAACCAGCGGACGTTGATGGTCAGCATGGACCTGGCCAGACTCGTCGCGGTGGGCAGCATCCCGTTGGCCGGGGCGGTGGGGTGGCTGTCCTTCTCGCAACTGTTGGTGGTGGCATTCGTGGAGGGCGCGGCCAGCGCGCTGTTCGGTCCGGCCTCGTCGGTGGCGTTTCGGGACCTGGTGAGCAAGGAACAACTCACCGCCGCGCTCAGCCGCGGCCAGGCCACCGGGGCGACGGTGTCGATGCTCGGCCCGGTGGCCGGTGGCGCCCTGTTCGGGGTGGACCGGGTCCTGCCCTTCACCGTCGACGCGGTGTCCTACCTGGTCTCCACCGTGTTGTTGCTGAGCATTCGGAACTGGTCGGGTCAGCCCGAGCGGAGTGCTGCCGGTGGGGACCGGCGGGTGATCGCGGGTGTGG
>DATCXL010000655.1:0-7198 GCA_036565825.1 Mycobacteriales bacterium | reverse complement strand
GGTAGCCGTTGCTGATCGGCTGGCCGTGCCGGTCGCCGTACAGACCGGTCGAGGCGGTGAGCAGGTCGGTGCCGGTGTGCGACATCAGCGGGGTGTGGTTGTTGCTGAGCAGTACCCCGTCGCGCTCCAGGAAGTTGAGCAGGTGCGGCATCTGTTCCAGGTCACCTGGCACGTTCGGGCTGTCCCGGGTGAGATGCACGTTGTCGAACGTCAGGTAGATGACGTGCTGGATCCGCCCGTCCGGTCCCAGTGTGCAACCCGAACTGGACGCCGGGCCGTGGTGGCTGTCCGGCATCGCCGGCGTGGTCTGCGCTGGTGTGGCCTGCGCCGGGTTGGTCAGCGAGAGTGTTCCGGCGAGCAGTGCCGAACCCAGCGCCGTGACCCGTACCGCCAGTCGTGGGCGTGAACCTCGTGGTTTGCCGATCATGTCGACCTCCCGAACCGCCGAATGACAGAGCCATCCTGCTCCGGTCGGGCGGTTCGATGTGGTCAGTCAGGTTAACGATCGTGGATGTTCGCGGTGTGTCGCAGCCGTCAGACGTGATGTGGCACGAGTCTTGGTCGGATCATGGCGATGTCCTGATCTGGCGTTTGGCCGCTGCCGGGCCGTCGGGTGCGGGGGCACGAGGGCTCGGGGCCCCGGTGGAAGCGGTCCGCGCGCTCCCACCGGGGCCGGTGAGGGGCCCGTCGGGCGGGTGACCGGCTCCGCCCCTCCACGGTCCCCGTCGACCCGTCCGTCCGACCCCGGCGTTGTTGCTGGCAACGGTACTTGCGGCTTTTATGGAGAGACGACCCTGATCAGGGTTAAGTTGCCGAATTGTGGTTATTCCTGATTAAGGTGGCGACGCCGGTGAGCGGCCGGTGATCGCGGGTGTCACCCGGAGATCTTGGCGACACGCCGCCAGCACGGTCAGTTCCAGATCGTCAACCGCCGTCACCGCCGGCCGCCGCGCCATGCCATCCACCGGCCAGGTCGTCGGCCAGGTCGGTCAACGGCGGAGGAAGACCATCCGGTCGGGGCCGAGGCCATCTGGATCCTTCAGCAACCGGGCGAGGCTGTCGACGACGGCGCCGGTGAGCGAGCGATCCTGCGGGAAGGCGCGGGTGGAGACGAGCACGATTCCAGCGTGCGACCGGCCGACCGACCGGTAGAGCGCGTCCAGTGGGACGAAATCCTTGATGTTGGCGGTGACCAGAGCGCGACCGTCGGCTGCCGCCTGGGCCAGGATCCGTTCATCTGGAAGTGCGACCAGCGATCGGTCGGCCACCACCGCCCGAACATCGTGGCCGTGGGCGGACAACTGTTCGGCGATGTTGCCTGAGAACATCTCATCCAGCAGGAGCGGGTATGGCATCGGCTACCGCGCCAGCAGATCGTGCTCGCGCCGCCATGCTTCCTCGGCGGCCGCCTCCGCCACCATGGCGGCCTCGATCTCCCGATCGATCTCATCCGGATAGGACGCCCAGTACCGGACCGCGGTACGGATCAGGTGCACCGGTGTCCCGGTGTTGGACGTCACCAGTGTCAGCACCTCGTCCTGGTCCAACTCGGGCTCTGCGGCGCGGGCGGATTTGACGGCACGCACGATCTCCCACACGTCGGCACCGCCGGCCAGCCCGGCCCGCCGGCCGGTCGGGCCCTCCCGAAAGATCACACCTGGATGCTCGGTCATGCGTAGCCCCTCGTCGACGAGCCTGTTTGCGGCGGATGAAAGCGATGAACCGGGATGATTTCCCACGAATATGGTTAGCCGTTGCGCCACCGCGGCGTCGAAACGCACCGGGGTGGCCGGTCTTTTGGTCATGACGTCATTGTAGTCGTTGGTAGTCGCTTGTAGTCGCCTGCACACATGGCTGTGCGGTTCGTCGTCGTTCGGCCAGGCGGTTGATTCCAAGCTGTCTGCCGGTTGTCCCGTGGGCCAGGGGGTTTGAGGGGAGTGTGGGGCGGAGCGAAGCTTCCCCCACAGACGGCAACACAGCCCCATGCCCGTGACGGCGGGACCCCGGAGCCGGGACTCCGCCCCGGCGACGGCCTGGAAGCAACCATCCGGGTGTGGAGCGGAGCTGACTGGGTTCAACACGGGTCGGGGTGTTGGCCGGTGAGGCGGCTGAGCTTGAGGCTCAGGTGGATCGCCAGCCGGTCCCCGCCGTCGTGCAGGTCCATGCCGGTGAGCCGTTTCACCTTCTCCAACCGGTAGTACAGCGTGGCCCGGTGCAGGTACAGCCGCTCCGCAGTCGCCTTGGCGTCGCAGGCCAGGTCGAGGTAGGTCTCCAGGGTCCGCACCACGTCCGGGCCGCCGGCCTGGAACAACCTGACCACCCGAGGGTCCAGCGCGGCCTCGGCCTCCTCCTCGGAGGGCAGTTGGGCCAGCACCCGGAACGCACCAAGATCGCACCACCGGCAGATGTCGCCGACCGACGGAATTCGGGCCGCCACCTGCGCGGAAAGTCGCGCCTGTCGGTGGGAGACCACCGTCTGGGTCAACCGGGGCCGGGCCTCACCGATACCCACCACCACCCGAATCCCCTGTCCTGGTTCGGCACCGTCGGCGTGCGGGGCCCGTTCGGCCAGCCGACGAAGCAGCGCCTGGCGCACCCTGACCGCCAGCGCCTGGCCAGGTTCGTCGTCGTCGAGGGCCTGGGTCCGCGCCAGCAGTACGGCGTGGTCACCGCAGGCCAGCCGTAACCCGTCGCCGGCACCGGGGCCGACTTCGTGGGCCAGGTCCCACAGCGCCTGGGCGACGTACTCCCGGGCGTCGTCCGCCGATATCCCCAGCGGCCGGGCGACCACCGCGACCACCGGGGCGTGTGCCGGCAGCAGTCCGTCGTCGACGATCTGGCGGGCCGCGGCCTGACGGAGGTCCTCCCACGGTGAGAGCAGCCGGGACACCAGCCGGTCAGCCAGCCCGCGGGTCATCTCCTCGTCGTACATGACCACCGCGAGTCGGGCCACCATGGGTCTGGCCGAGTTGATCTGTTCGGCGCCGATCTGGTCTCGGTCGTCGAGGAACCAGACGAATCCCAGCAGTCGGCCGCGGTGCCGCACCGGCATGCATAATCGGCCAAGAACGTGCTGCTGCGGGTGCGACGGAATGCGCACCGGTTCGGTCGAGCGGAAGATGCCAAACTGGCGGAACCAGCCCAGCGTCGCGGGATCGGCCCGGTGTCGCAGTATCGACTGTCGACGCGGCTCATCGATCGGATCGCTGTGCGCCGAGTAGACCACTGTCCGCTGGTCGCGGTCTTCCAGGATGGCCGGTGCGTCGACCCGTTCGGCAAGATCGTCAATTAGCGCCTGGAGTTCGGACGGCATCACTTCTCCTCGGTCCGAAGATCCCCGTGGCTCGACGATCGTAAGAAATTCCCACCACATCTACGAGCACGTGTTCATATCAAATCGGGTCCAACCATTCCTACCCTCGGGTCAGGGTGGGTAGCCCCATGATCACCCCCACATGCCGCAGTGGTCGTTCGGCATCGTTTGGAGAAGGGGGAGGTATGCGTCTCACTCGAAGTCGCCTGGCGGCCGTGTCACTGGTCGCAGCCCTCGGGGTGGCCGCGTGTGGCGGCGGCAGCGGGCAGGACGGTTCGACCGTCGGCCCACCGCACCGGGGCGGCACCCTCAGGTTGGTGGGCACCTCCGACATCGACCACATGGACACCGCGGACGCGTACTACACGGTGACCACGATGCTGATGCGGGCGTTCACCCGGCAACTGGTGACCTACCAGGCAAGCAACAACGAGGCTGAGCGGTCCACGGTCGTCGCGGACCTGGCCACCGAGGTGCCCTCACAGGGCAACGGTGGGATCACCGACGGCGGGAAGACCTACACGTTCCACCTGCGTTCGGATGTCATGTGGGACACCACCCCGCCCAGGCCGGTGACCGCGCAGGACGTGGTGTTGGGCATGAAGCGGCTGTGCAACCCGGTGCACCCGGTGCCAGCGCCGGGCTACTACGAGAACACCATCGCCGGTTTCCAGCAGTACTGCGAATCCTTCCTCAAGGCACCGGGGACGCTGTCGGGGATCACCGACTTCATCGGTTCGCATGACATCTCCGGTGTGCAGGCCACCGACGACAGCACGGTGGTGTTCCGCCTGAGGTCACCGGCGAGTGACTTCGTCAACATCATGACCCTGCCGTTCGCCTCGCCGACGCCGGTGGAATACCTGAAGTACCTTCCGGACAGTCCGGAGTTCCGCACCCACACGGTCTCCGACGGTCCCTACCGGATCACCAGTTACGTGGCGAACAAGGAGATCGACCTGGCCAGGAACCCGAACTGGGACGCCAGCACCGACCCGCTGCGCAAGGCCTACGTCGACAAGATCACGGTCACCGAGGGAATCGACACCACCGCGGTGCAGCAGCAGTTGGAGGCGGGTACCGCCGACATGGAGTGGGACACCACCGTTCCGCCGCCAAGCCTGCCCGGGCTGATGGCGTCGAAGGATCCCCGGCTGGTGCTCGCGGGTGCCGGGACGACGAATCCCTACCTGGTGTTCAACTTCCTGAGCCCCAACTCCGACCGGGCCACCTCGAAGCTGAAGGTGCGCCAGGCGCTGGAGTACGCGGTGAACAAGAAGGCCGTCATCCAGGTGCTCGGCGGACCGGCGCTGGGTCCGGCGCTGGACACGTTCCTTACTCCGGAGATCACCGGATACCAGCAGTTCAACCTGTATCCGACCAAGGACCACCAGGGTGACCCGGCGAAGGCCAGGCAGTTGCTGGCCGAGGCGGGTTACCCGGACGGGGTCGAGCTCAAACTGCTGTATCCCACCGGCGGGGACGGGCCGAAGATCGCCCAGACGTTGCAGGCGGACCTGGCCAAGTCCAACATCACCGCCACCCTGGTGCCGACCACCCAGAGCGACTTCTACGCCAACTTCCTCCAGTCTCCGTCGGTGGCCAGACGCGGCGTGTGGGACATCGCCATCCCCGCTTGGGTACCGGACTGGCCGGGCAACGCGGCCCGCTCGTTCGTCGTGCCGATCCTGGACGGCCGCACCTTCGCGGCCGGCTCGACAAACTACGGCGACTTCAACGACCCGCAGGTCAACAAGGCCATCGACCAGGCACTGTCCACACCAGATGCGAACGAGGCGGCGAAGTTCTGGCACGAGGCGGACCAACGCGCGATGGAACAGGCCGCCCTGGTGCCGATCCGGGAGGCGAAGCTGCCGGACTTCCACTCCTCTCGGGTGCAGAACTTCAAGATCCTGCCGTTGAGTCAGCAGGGTGACATCGCCAACGTATGGCTGTCGTCCTGAACGCGGTGACGCGACCCGACCGGGGGATGGGGGAGGAACTGCTGCGGGTCGAGGACCTGCGGGTGTCCTTCCCCACCCCCGACGGGGTGGTGCAGGCGGTCCGCGGCATCAGTTTTACCGTCCGTCGTGGACAGACACTGGGCATCGTGGGCGAGTCCGGGTCGGGCAAGAGCGTGAGCACACAGGCCATCCTGCGACTGACCGCGGGCGCCCGGATCAGTGGTCGGGCGGTGTTCGACGGCGAGGACCTGCTCGCGGCCAGCGAGACCGAACTGCGGGCCGTGCGGGGCGCGAAGATCGCGGTGGTCTTCCAGGACCCGCTGTCGAACCTGCATCCGTTCTACCGGGTCGGCTGGCAGATCGCCGAGGCGATCCGCACGCACACCGGGGCCGGCCGACGGGCCGCACACCGCCGCGCAGTGGAACTGCTGGACCTGGTCGGCATCCCACAGCCCGACCGGCGGGTGGACGACTATCCGCACCAGTTCTCCGGTGGCATGCGGCAACGCGCCATGATCGCGATGGCACTGTCGTGTAACCCGAAGCTGCTGATCGCCGACGAGCCGACCACCGCGCTGGACGTGACCGTGCAGGCGCAGATCATCGAACTGATCCGACGGTTGCAGGCGGAGTTCCACACCGCGGTCATCATGATCACCCACGATCTGGGGCTGTTGGCCGACCTGGCCGACGACATCGTGGTGATGTATGCGGGCAGCGCCATGGAGGTGGCCGACCGGCGCACCCTGTACCGCCATCCCCACCACCCCTACACCCGGGGCCTGATCGCGTCGCTGCCGGCGGGCGGCGGCCGGCGGCAGCGGCTCACCCCGATCCCCGGCCAGCCACCCAGCCTGATCAACCTGCCGGCCGGGTGTCCGTTCCATCCGCGTTGCGCCGACGCGATGGACCGCTGCCGTACCGAGTCGCCCGAGTTGGAGCAGCGAGACGGTCTCGGTCACCGGTCCGCCTGTTGGCTGCCCACCGGATGGTCTGCACCAGCCGTGTCGCCGGAGTCAGTCGAACCCGCTGACCCGGCCGATCCCACTGACCGGCGGGGGCGACACCGGCCGCCAGGTCGGGTACCGGAGGTGCTTCATGACTGATCCGGTCGGTGCGGACACCGACGTGCTGCTGCGGGTCGACGGGTTGGTCAAGCACTTTCCGGCGCGCGGCGCCGGCAGGTCGCGCGGCGCGCGGGTGCACGCGGTGGACGGGGTCGACCTGGAGTTGCGTCGCGGTGAGACGCTGGGCCTGGTCGGGGAGACCGGGTGCGGCAAGTCCACCCTGGCGCGGTGCGTGACCAGGCTGCACGAACTGACCGCCGGTCGGGTGACCTTCGAGGGCACCGACATCTCTCATCTGTCCCGGCGGCGGCTGCGCCCGTACCGCCGGGACATGCAGATGATCTTCCAGGACCCGTACGGGTCGCTGAATCCACGCCGGCGGGTCGGCTCGATCATCGGTGACCCGTTCGCCATCCACCGGGTCGCCTCCGGTGCCGAACGCAAGCGTCGGGTGCAGGAACTGATGGAACGGGTCGGACTGAACCCGGAGCACTACAACCGGTTCCCGGCGGAGTTCTCCGGCGGACAGCGGCAGCGGATCGGGGTGGCCCGGGCGCTGGCGCTGCGGCCCAAACTGGTGGTGTGTGACGAGCCGGTGTCGGCGCTGGACGTGTCCATCCAGGCGCAGATCATCAACCTGCTGGCCGACCTACAGGACGAGTTCGATCTGACCTACCTGTTCATCTCGCACGACCTGTCGGTGATCCAGCATGTGTCGGACCGGATCGCGGTGATGTACCTGGGGCGGATCGCCGAACTCGGCCCGACCGGGCAGGTACTCGCACATCCGCGCCACCCCTACACCGCGGCCCTGCTGTCCGCGGTGCCGGTGCCCGATCCGGACCAGGCGCAAC
>DATCXL010000654.1:0-2794 GCA_036565825.1 Mycobacteriales bacterium | reverse complement strand
CCTGCCGCGGCACCTTCCGCAACTGGGACCTTCCGATCCGCCGGCAGATCTTTGCCGGGTTCCGTTGCGCCCGCGACGCCACCGGGGACGAGCGCTGAGGATGGTCACCCTGGGCCACCCTCGCGGTCGGACCACCGCCGGACCACCGCCGGACCACCGGGAGCCACGATGTGCCGTCACATGGCCTACCTCGGCCAACCGCGCACGCTGCGGGAGTTGGTGTGCCAGGCACCACACTCGCTGTACCGTCAGTCGTGGGCACCACGCCGGCAGCGCCACGGCACGGTCAACGCCGACGGGTTCGGGGTGGGCTGGTATGCCGAGCAGGACCCGATGCCGGCCAGGTACCGCAGCGACCGTCCGATCTGGAGTGACGCGTCGTTCGCCGACATTGCCCGGGTGACCCGTACCCGGGCGCTGGTGGCCGCGGTGCGTGACGCCACCGCCGGCATGCCGCACACTCCCGACGCGGTCGCGCCGCTCAGCCGGGGCCGCTGGCTGTTCAGCCACAACGGCGCGCTGGGTGACTGGCCGTCCTGCGTGGACGAATTGGCCGATGGTCTGCCCCCCAGTAGGCTGGTCGGGCTGGCCGCCCCCACCGACTCTGGGTTGCTGTGGGGCCTGATCCACCAGCGGGTCGAGCAGGGTGAACCCGCGTCCGAGGCCGTCCGCGCGGTGGTGCTGCGCGCGGCCCGAATAACCGGCAGCAGACTCAATCTCCTTCTCAGTGACGGTACGTCGATCGTGGCCACGGCGTGTGGCGACACGTTGTGTTGGCGTTGTGACGGCGGCGGAGTGGTCGTCGCCTCCGAGCCGTTCGACGATGAACCGGGCTGGCACGACGTACCCGACGGTTCGTTGCTGCTGGCCACCGCGCGGGGCGTGGACGTGACACCCCTGGGCTCGCCATGACCACGACATCGGGAGCGACGTGACTGGCCTTCGCATCGACAACCACCTGCCGGCCGGCTACCTGGCCGAGGCGCTGCGCACGGACGTCCGCCGGGGGCTGACCGGCACACCCAAGACGCTGCCCCCCAAATGGTTCTACGACCAGTTGGGCGGCCAACTGTTCGAGCAGATCACCCAACTGCCCGAGTACTACCCGACCAGGGCCGAACGGGAGATCCTGGCCACCCATGCCGACACCGTCGCCGAGCGAACCAGGGCTGCGGTGTTGGTCGAGTTGGGGGCCGGGTCGGCGGAGAAGACCCGACTGTTGCTCGCCGCGTTGCGACACCTCGGCACGCTGCGCCAATACGTTCCGGTCGACGTGAACACCTCCGCGGTGACCGAGGCCGCGCAGGCGCTGCGCACCGAGTACCCAGACCTGTCCGTGCACGGCGTGGTGGCCGACTTTGAGACCCAGTTGGGACTGTTGCCACCCGGTCACCCCCGGTTGACCGCGTTCCTCGGCGGGACGATCGGCAATCTCGAACCTCCCGCGCGGGCGCGGTTTCTCGTCGAGGCACGGTCGGGTATGCGCCGCGGGGACTGGCTGTTGTTGGGTACCGACCTGGTCAAGTCCCCGGACGTGCTGGTGTCGGCCTACGACGACGCGGCCGGGGTGACCGCGCGGTTCAACCGGAACGTGCTACACGTGGTCAACCGGGAACTCGACGCTGACTTCGACCCGGACGCGTTCGAACACGTCGCTGTGTGGGATCCGGACAACGAGTGGATCGAGATGCGGTTGCGTGCCTGTGGCGACCAGAAGGTGCGGGTGGAGGCACTCGACCTCACGGTCGGTTTTCGGGCCGGAGAGGATCTGCGGACCGAGGTGTCGGCGAAGTTCCGCCGCGAGCGGGTCGACGGTGAGCTGACCGCAGCGGGTTTCGCGCCGCGCGAGTGGTGGACCGACATCGCCGGGCGCTTCGCCCTGTCCCTGGCCGAGGCCCGCTGAGGGGGTGGTTGGTTCCAGACCCTCGCCGGGGCGAGCCCCGGCTCCGGGGTCCCGTCGTCAGGGGACATGGTGCTGTGTTGCCTTCTGTGGGGTGGAGCTTCACTCCACCCCACACCGCCCTCAAACCCGTGGCTCGCGCGGACGATCGGCAGACAGCCCGGAATAACCCGTCACATCGCCCGTGCCGCCCCGTGCCCATCGACGCGGACGGGTGAGAGGCGTCCACCGTGGACTCGCCCCTCACCTGGCGAACCGCGGCCGGCCGCGGTGTCGGATCAGTGCAACGCACTACCCTGCACGTACTTGTTCCACGGCACGTTCCAGTCGCCGTAGCCGTCGGACTCTTCCAGCATCGGCGTACCGCCGACGATGGTGACGATGTCGCCGTGGTTGAAGTGGTCATAGAACCACTTGGACCGCTCGGTGGTCAGGTTGACGCATCCGTGCGTGACGTTGGCGTATCCCTGCGAGCCGGTCGTACCGTCGTTGGCGTGCACGAACTCGCCGCCGTTGGAGATTCGGGTGGCCCAGTAGGCCGGGAAGTTGCTGTACCCGTCCGGAGAGTTCGCCGGCAGGCCCCAACTCGCCGAGTTCATGTAGAACAGGCTGTACTTCTCCTGTACCACGTGCACCCCGTCGTGGGTCGGGTACACCGGCCTTCCGAAGCTCGCCGGGAAGTCCTCCACCACCTTGCCGTTGTGGTAGATGACCAGCCGGTGGGTGTTCACGTTGCCGATGGCGACCCATGCGTCGTGGATCTGGAAGGACGCCTCGTTGTCCTGCTGACCGTAGACGCCGTTGCCGAGGTTCTTGCCGTAGAGGTTGGCCTGCACGGTGACGGTGGTACCCGGCTTCCAGTACTGCCTGGGTCGCCAGCGGACCTCCTTGTCA
>DATCXL010000646.1:0-3683 GCA_036565825.1 Mycobacteriales bacterium | reverse complement strand
AGGGTGACGAGTCGGCCGAGGCGGCGATGCGTGAGGCTGCTCCGGCCGTGTCGATCATCATCGGGTCGGGTGGCGAGGTCCTGGCCGGACCGCACTCGGGCAGTGAGGGCGTCGTGGTGGCCACCGTGGACGTGGGAGCCTCCATCGAGAACAAGCTCGCCCACGACGTGGTCGGCAACTACCAGCGGTTCGACCTGCTGCGGCTCCACCTCGACCAGCGCACTCAGGACCCGATCGTGCTGCGCACCGACCCGGCTGACGCCCTGGGCGCCGAGGCAGCCGCGGAGGCCAACGGACGGTCCTTCGACGCCACCCTGGCCGCGCTCGACCTGGACGACATGCAGCCGTAACGCCGTTTCTTTGTTTTTGGTGAACCTGTTGGGTGAAGTGAGACACAGTCCCACTTCACCCAACAGGCTTTTCCAACACGTACTGGATGTCCGTCCGATATGCTCTCTCGGTTTCACCGGAGATGTTGTTCTGTCTCCTCCAGATGCTCGGGCTGTGACCCCGCGGAGCGTCATACCGTTCTGCATGGAGGGTTCTTCTATGTCATGGAGGAGTGCTGGTCGGCTGCTGGTATTGGCAACGCCCTGACCCTCTCATCCCCGTTGACGGCCTCGCCAGCGTCCGCTGACGACACCCCAACCGTACAGATCACCAGCCCAGACGAGTTCAGCCCCGGCGAGCAGAGCACGGTCATCGTCGACGCGCACACACCGGCGCCGGTTCCGGACGATGTCTGGGTCTTTCTGGATGTCATGTTCCCGCAGCGACTCAACGCCGTCTCGGTAGAGGCCACCGGCCTTGTGTGTTCGGTGACATCGCCACAGGACGTCACGTGCACCGGCATGTCGTCGTTCAGCGATGGCAGTGTGCAGGTGACCGTGGCGGTCGGTCCCGGCGACGACGTTCCCGGCACCATCCAGGCCTCGCTCAGTCTCGGGAACGATGACCCGACAACCGCGAGCAAGGACGTGCACATCGCCGGCACACCGTCCGGACTGGACATCGAGATCACTGCTCCGGACCGCCTCCGGCCGGGCGATCCGGTCACCATCGAGGCGACCGCGCACACCGACCAGCCGGTCACCGATGGCTCGGTGGGGATCACACTGGATCTCAACTCCGACCGGCTGTCCGCCCTCTCGGCGACCGCGCCCGGCTTCGACTGCACAATCCGGCCCCGCCAAGATTTCGGCGGCGGCAGCTTCGCCCCGTCGGGTGCGGTCTGCACGGCCAGCGCGCGCCGACACGGTGACGTTGACGATGACGGTCAACGTGGAACCGGGCGCTGGCGCCTTCGGTTCACTGATTGCCAGCGTCGGGTCAGGGACCTCCTCAGCCAGTCAGACCGCCGATGTCATCGTGGTCGGAAGCGACGCGACGACCGTGTCAGGCCGGGTGTGGAACGACCTGGACCGCGACGGCCGGCAGGATTCTGGCGAGCCTGGGGTGGCAGGGGTTACCGTCACCGGCCCGGTCAGCTTCACCACCACCGGATCGGACGGGCGGTACGAGTTGACCGACGTGGACCGCGGCGACACCGGGGTCATGTTCGTCGCACCCGGCAAGTTCGACTTCACCAAGCCGAACGTGGGTGACGACCAGGGTGACTCGGACGTGACCACGGTAACCCGGGAGTGCCCGGACTGCGTGATGGGTTCACTGTCGCTGACGGTTACCGGGCCGACGACGGTGGACGCCGGAGTGTTCGACCCGAAGGTGCCGGTGCCCACGGATTCACCGAGCCCGAGCCCGAGTCACACGACACCTGCACCGCAGGCCGGGACGGTGCCGCACACGCTGGCCAACACCGGCGCCCCGATCACCGGCCTCACCACGATCGGCGTGATCCTGCTGGCCGCTGGTGTCGCCCTGACCCTGGTCCGCCGCCGGAAGTTGGCCGCCCCCCAGGACTGATCCCGCCACACCGACCCACCGCGCCGATCCCGGTCTTGTTTCACGCTGACAGCAGCGGCAGGACCAGGGTCGGCGCTGGTGGTAATGGCTGCGATCGGCCGCTCTGCACCTTCACGACCAGTCATTTATCGTGAAGATGATGTGCATGTCCGCCCCAGCCCTCGGTGCCGAATGCGCTTCTATCATGAGTAAAGGAGCGATCTCATGGCGATTCAGACAAAGGTCTTCCTTGAGCCCGCAGCACAGGAAATCGCCGATATGACGTCGCGGCCCCCGTTCCTCTATGAGATGGAACCAGCCGGGGCACGTAAGGTCCTCGACGACATCCAGGCCGCACCAATCGAGAAGTTGCCGATCGACGAGGAATGGATTACCGTGCCCGCCTCTGTCGGCGACGTGCGTGTGCGTATCGTCAGGCCGCGGGGCGCCACCGGCACACTGCCCGCCGTGCTGTACATGCACGGCGGTGGCTGGGTGCTGGGTAACGCCAACACCCACGACCGGCTGGTGCGTGAGTTGGCCGTCGGCGCCAGGGCGGCAGTCGTCTTCGTGGAGTACACGCCGTCCCCGGAGGCGCACTATCCCGTGGCCATCGAACAGGGCTACGCGACCGCGCAGTGGATTGTTCACGATGGCGCGACCAAGGGCCTGGACGCCGCTCGCATGGCGGTGGCCGGCGAGTCGGTCGGTGGCAACATGGCTGCCGCGTTGGCACTCATGGCAAAGGAACGCGGGGACGTGAGATTCGTGCACCAGTCGATGTGGTACCCGGTAACGGACGCGGCCATGGACACCGACTCCTACCACGAGTTCGCCACCGGTTACTACCTGAGCCGCAGACTGATGGAGTGGTTCTGGGACGCCTACACCACCGATCCGTCCGACCGCGCGCAGATCACCGCATCTCCCAACCGCGCCACCACCGAGCAACTCACCGGGCTGCCGCCCGCCTTCCTGCTGGTGGACGAGGCCGACGTGCTCCGTGACGAGGGCGAGAACTATGCGGCCAAGCTGCGGGCCGCTGGTGTCCCGGTCACGACCGTCCGCTACGACGGCATCGTGCACGACTTCATGCTGCTCAACCCGCTCAGCGAGACCCGGGCCACCCGGGCCGCCATCGCACAGGCGACCGAGTTGCTGCGCAACGCGCTCGGAACCGCCTGAGTACGAAGATCTGCGCCGACCTCGGTCTTGTTGTTGTCAATTGGCGTTCCGAGGCGGCGATGACACCAAGATCGGCGATGGGGGAGCGCCAGACTGCCGGCGCATTCCTGACCTGGTGTGGGGTTGGGTCAGGTGCCGAGGTCAGGTGTGGAGGTGGCCGGTGCGTAGGGCGGTGAGGAAGGCGGCCCACTCGGCGCGGGTGAAGACCAGGGCAGGGCCGGTCGGGTCCTTGCTGTCCCGGGTGGCAACCTCGTCGCCGGCGAACGCGACCTCCACGCAGTCCGAGGCAGTGCCGCTGTAGCTGGACTTTCGCCACCGTGCGTTGGACAGGTCCATGCCCACCTCATTGGTCGTACTCGTCGGCCACGGCGAGGATGAACTTTTCCGACGCGGCCGGATCCAAGGCTACTTCTGTCAGGGTAGCCGTCGCGGCCAGGAACGGCTCCACGTCTTCGGGCTCGTCCACGAAGATCCCCGACTGCTTGTGCTCCAGATGAACGATGGTGCTCGCTCTGGCGAACTCCAGCACCAGGTACGCACCGTCCAGGCCGGTGTGGGCGCCGTGCTCGAACGGGATCACCCGCACGGTCACGTTG
>DATCXL010000634.1:0-3453 GCA_036565825.1 Mycobacteriales bacterium | reverse complement strand
GGCGGCGGCGCCGCGCAGCGGGCTGGCCCGGCCGGGCAACTGCGGACGCGACTGGGCCGGCTTCGGAGCCTGTGGCGGCTCTGTTGGCCTGGTTGGTTCCATCGCCGTCGGCCGGGCCGCGCCCTGGGCGACCGGCCTGGTCAGCTCGGTCGGTTCGGACGGCCGCGGTGTCGGGGTGGTGGCCGGTGCCTGAGCCGGTGGAGCCTGGACCGGACGGGTCCGGGTCGCCACCGCCCCCGCCTGCCGGGACGGCTTGTTGATGGCCTGTGACTGCTCGCCTGGACGGTAGTCAGCGAAGAACTCGTGCCAAGCGGCGTCGACGCTGGATGGATCGGCGAGGTACTGCTCATACATTTCCTCAACCAACCATTCGTTTGGTCCGAATCCTCCCTGTCCGAAGTCAGCGGCGTTGCTGGTGCTGTCGCTGCTCTGGCTACCTTGCGTCGACACGGATGGGGTCGCCTCTTCCCGCGTGAGTTCTGGCGGTCAACGACCCCCCAGGCTACGCGTCCGACACCCGTATGCGCACCGCTACCCCACAACCAGTGACCTGTGTGACGAGGATCCTCAACCACCCTTCGCAGTTTTTCCGGCACACAAGGTAATCGGAATATCTCGACCAATTGCGTACTAGTCCCGATGAATCGCCTTAGCTGACAGGAACTGGCTCGGTCGGATCACCGAAAATCCGCAGGCAGTCGGTCAGGCCGTAACGGGACAGCAGCGTGTCGTCCACGCCGGCTGTGTCGGCCCGGGCCAGCGCGGCCAACTCGTCGGCCAACCGGGCGGAGTCTGCCGACATCGCGGCCCGGTGGATGCGGACCAGCCCCGGTCGGGCTCGGGCCAGGTCCCGGGTGGCCGGGCGCAGCCAGCCGTCACGCAGCGCGGTGGAATCCCGGGCGGGCAGGTCCATCTCGTTCAGTGAGATGAGCAGCCGGTCCTTCTGTGCGAACAGGTCGATCGCGTATCCGGTGGCCGCTGGTGGTCCGTCCGGCCGATGCATGTTGGCGATCCGTGTCGCCGACTGCTCACACGCGCGGTTCGCCTCGGCCACGAAGCTGGCCTGACTGGTACCGAATCCGCAACCGGACAGTAGCGGCAGTACCAGCAGGGCCAGAGCCGACAGGGAGAGGGAGCGGTGACCAGATGGAACGCACCTCATGGTTTCCGTCTCCTGGAGTCCGTGGTCAGCTGATGTCCCGGCCCAGGGTAAGGAACGAACCGAGCACGGCCAGTCCCAACGCCCAGGCGGCCAGTACGAGCATCGCCGCCCCGGAGCCGAGCAGGTCGACACCGGCTATCGATGTGCCGCCGTCCAGCAGCACCGCCCGCGCGGCTCCACCGGGCAGGTACGGGTACGCGTCCTGCACGTGTCGGATGGCCAGCAGGATGTTCTCCACGATGAGCAGGTAGAGGATCATGGTCACCACTGCGGCGACCTGGTTACGGAGCAGGGTCCCGATGCCGATCCCCAGGACCCCGAACATCGCGCAGACCAGGACGGTACCCAGCAGGGCCTGTGAGACGGCCGGATCCGACAGCGACACGCTGACACCCTCGCCGGCCAGCAACGCTGCCCCGACACCGCCGAGTGCCAGTACGAAGACGACGCCCAGGATGGCACCGAAGATCAGGTAGACGAGGAACTTCGCGGCCACCACCGACACCCGGCGCGGAGTCGACAGCACCGTTGGCGTGATGGTCTGGTGCCGGAACTCCCCGGTGATGCCGATGATCCCCGTGATCACCGACACCAGGTAGGCGATCGGGGCCAGGTTGACGGTGAACGCCACGACCTGCGACTCGGGGTCGCTGACCGAGCCGGGGTCGACCGCCGTGGTGATGATCAGGGTGACCAGAAGCCCCGTTACGCCGGCGACGACCAGGATCATCCACAGCCACAACCTGGTGGTGAACAGTTTCGTGAACTCCGCACGCACCGCCCTCATCGGACTCCTCCGCCAGGCTGGGCAGAGCCCCACTGATGGCCCGCGGCGGGCTGTCCCACCGATTGGGCGCCGAGCCCTCCCCCGGGGGGTCCCCAGCCGGGAGGTCCCCAGCCGGGTGCAGCCGGTGGCACCATTCCGGGCGGTACCGGCTGACCGGTTACCGCACCGGTGAGCTGGATGAAGACCTGTTCCAGGTCCCGTCGCTCGGTACGCAACTCGTGTACCTCGACGCCGGCGGCGAACGCGTGGTGGCCGACCGTGGCCGCGTCCAGACCGGTCACCCGCAGTTCCTCCGGCCCGGTCCGGACACACCGGCCACCGGCCTCGTGGACCGCCCCGGCCAGCGCCTCGGCACCCGGGCTGTGTACCACCACGGTCTCGCCCTGGCCCACGGTCAACTCCGTCAGTGCACCCTGCCAGACCAGCCGGCCCCGGGCCATGATCACCACCCGGTCGACGGTCTGCTCGACCTCGGAGAGTACGTGGCTGGAGACCAGCACGGTGCGACCCTGGCTGGCCAGGTGGCGCAGGAACCCACGTAGCCAGGCGATGCCCTCGGGGTCCAGGCCGTTGGCCGGTTCGTCCAGAATGAGCACCCGGGGGTCGCCGAGCAGCGCGGTCGCCAGTGCCAGCCGCTGCCGCATGCCCAGCGAGTAGCCCTTGGACCTGCGTCCGGCCGCGCCGGACAGTCCGACCGCGGCCAGTACCTCGTCGGCCCGGCGGGACGGGATACCGGCGGCGGCGCAGTACACCCGGACATGGTTACGGCCACTGCGGCTCGGATGGAAGCTGGCGGCCTCGAGCGCCGCGCCCACGGTGCGCAGCGGGTCGCGCAGGTCGGCGTAGCGCTGGCCGCCGATGGTGGCCTGCCCGCCGCCCGGCCGGACCAACCCGAGCACCATCCGCAGCGTGGTGGTCTTACCGGCGCCGTTGGGACCGAGAAAGCCGGTTACCGAGCCGGGCTCGACGGTGAAACTGAGGTTGTCCACGGCGCGTAGGGCGCCGAAGTCCTTGGTGAGTCCGTGGACCACTATCCGGCCGGTATCGGCGTGCATTGAACCGAGTTCCCTCTTTCCACAGGAGATGGGTGGCACCGGTGGTTGGAGTCACTGGCGCCACCCACGGTTCCCGCCGGAAGAAGGATGGTTTCCGGCCGGCCGCGCGAGCGCGGCCTACCTCACACCCGCGTCATGGGACATCACGGCGGATGGTGATGATCGTCCCGAGGATCACGAACAGCAGCCCCCAGCCGACCAGGACGGTGCCGCCGGCCCACGCGTTCAGCAGGTCCGCACCCCGCTGCGCGTTGGCCTGGGTCAACGCCTCGTTGGCGCCACCGGGCAGGTACTTGTAGGCGTCCCTGACGTACGGGATCACCCGGACCAGCGGTTCGAGCACGAACAGGTACGCCAGTCCTCCGATGACCGCGGCCACCTGGTTGCGGACCAGCACCCCAAGGCCGACCCCGATGATGCCGAAGATGGCCACGCTGGCCACCGTGGTG
>DATCXL010000594.1:0-4844 GCA_036565825.1 Mycobacteriales bacterium | reverse complement strand
CCGCGCTGTACCGGCCCGTACCTCCAGGCACGGGCGCCAGACACTGCTCCAGGCACACGGCGACACGCACGAGGCGGCAGCCTACCGGTCCGCGCGGCCGGGCCGGCCGGTTCGACCCCACGAAATCAGGGGTGGTTCCGGTGCCGTACCGCGTCGGCCACCCGCCGTTCCAGCCGGGAGTTCCACACCGCCTGCCCGCCGGCGAGTCCGAAGTCGACGATCGCCAGCATGACCCGGGACAGCAGGGCGACCACGATTGCCTGACCCACCCCGACCAGGCTGCCCACCAGAACCGTGAACACGGCCTCCCGCACCCCGGCCCCGGCCGGCGCCACCACGAACACCAACCCAACGCTGTACGCCAGCGCGAACGCGCCGACGCTGACCGGCAACAGCCTGGCCGCCGATCCACCCAGGCCGACGGCCAGCAACCAGGCGTGCAACCCGAGCAGCAGCCAGGCCAGCATGGTCCAACCCAGCGAGGCGGACATACGGCGGTAACCGAGGGTCCGACGCGGTGGGTCCCGACGGGTCAGTCGGAACACGGCCCGGGTGACCACGGAGACCACCGGCGGTTGCAGAACGACGACATAGACCGGGATTACCAGGGCGACCCACCAGTAGTGGGTGACCAGGTCGGGGAGTCCCAGCGGCAGCAGGAGCACCCCGAACAGCACTCCGGTGAAGACTGCCTGAGCCACGCTGACGATGCTCGACGTCACCGACACCGGGCGGGGCACCCGTTGATCGTGGCCAAGTTCGGCCTGGGCCACCACCGACCACACCGATCCGGGGATGTACTTGCCGAGTTGACCCAGGAAGAACGCCCGGGACACCAGCCGCAGCGGCAGCGGGAACCCGTAGCCGGCCAACAGGGTCCGCCAGGACATCATGCTCATGCAGCTACCGAGCGTGGCCAGGATGAACGCCCCGACCAACGGGAGAACCGACAGTCGGGACAACGCGGCGAGGACGTCGTGCCACCGACGACCCACGAACAGCCCGCCGAAGACCAGTACGGCGACCAGGAACGCCAGCCGCAGCCACCGCCCCCACCGCGCCGACCACACACGACTCAGGCTACCCACGCCACCCGGTCAGCAGACTCGCGACAACTGCCCTGGTACTCCTCGACCGGGCGAGTGCGCTCAGAAGCGACCGATCGAGACGGGCGGACACCGCGCGGACGTCACCGGGCGGGGCCCTGTGACGCTATTCCGGCATGTCTCTGTCGACACCCGTCGACAGCGGAACGGATCGACGGTACCGGTGGGCGGCCACCGCCACCCCAGCGAGCAGCAGGTCGCCAGAGGTGACCAGTAGCCTGGACAGGATCGCTACTAGCAACGCGACTCCGGAGGGCAGGACCGAGGCGAACGCCACCACGATGACAGCCTCACGGATCCCCGCACCGGCCGGCACGACGATGACGATGAAGCCGGCCGCCCATGCCAACGAGAAGGCACCGATGGCCAGCGGCCACACCGAGGCACCCGAGGCACCCAGCCCCTTCGCCAGAAAACCAAGGTGCAGCCCGAAGCACAGCCACGACACGGCACACAGGCCCATCGCACCCCAGATACCCCGCGCGCTGATCGTCCCCTGCGGCGGCTCCCGTCGCAGGAGGACCGCGGCCCGCGACAACGCCCATGAGAGCAGCCGCGGCTGCATGCCGGCCAGCAGCACCGGGACCGAGATCCAGACCCACCAGTAGGTGGTGACCACCCCGAGCGAAACGAGCGGCAGGGTTACCGCCGCCACCAGCAGCGAGGAACACACGCCGACGGCGAAGAGCACCATCAGGGTGACCGCGGACCGAGGCCTTGGTACCGCGTACTCCCGTCCCAGTTCCATCTGGGCGAGCACTGGCCAGACCGAGCCGGGAAGGTACTTGCCGAGTTGCGAGAGGTAGTAGATGCGGGCAGCAGCGTGCAGTGGCAACGATGATCCGAGATCTTTGAGCAGGATCCGCCAGGCGAGCATCGTCGCATGCAGTGCCAGCGGGACGAACAGAGCCGACAGCAGCACGGACACCGGGTGCGCCTGTCGGAGTGCCTCCGCAATCTGATGCCGCTGTGATACCAACGCCAGAGCGCCGAGCACCACGGCGCCCACGATGAAGGCCACGCGCAACGCCGCACGCCAGCCACCCGCCGGTGGCCGCTTCACCACAGTCTGATCAGATCCCGGCATGGCATTGCCGGCCGCCGGTGGCTCTGTCACGATGTGCTGCCCTCGATCTTGACACCGGCGGCGTGGGGCGACCGACCATTCGCCCGACCACGGGCGTCTGCCCACGCTGTCGCGATGCCGTCGGGCAACCCCGTCGTCGGCTGCCAGCCGAACGCATCCCGGGCCAGTTCCACCGCGAGCCAGGTCCGGGCGACGTCGAATGACCTCGCCGGTTCGTGCCGCACCTCGATGTCCTCGCACGCCAACTCGGTGAGGATGTCAAGCAGGGTACCCAGTCGGGTCGGCTCCCCCGAGGCGACGTTGACAACCTCGGGCAAGGGTCCTGGATGAGTGGCTGCAGCGACGAATGCCTGAGCGATGTCGTCGATGTAGACGTAGTCCCGTGCGGTGTCAAGGCTTCCGAAGACCGTGATCGGTCGGCCCTGGCAGATGGCATGCATCCAGTGCGCAAGCACGGCTTGGCCAGCGGCGACCGGCTGACCAGGTCCGTAGGCGTTGGCGACCCGCAGGATGATCCCGGGCACGGTCGAAGCGCGCAGCATGTCCTCCAGGCGCAACTTCGCCCGACCGTACTCAGAGTGAGGACGCGTCGGGGACTGCTCACGGTACGGCGGCGGCGTGCTCGGGTCATATATCGTGCCACCCGAGCTTGCCAACACCACCCTGGGCGGCTCGGGAAGCTTCTCGACCTCTGAGAGGAAGGCCTGGAAAGTTGCTACTTCGTTCGTGACCCGTTCGGGTTGGGTCGCCGCCAGGTGTGGCGTGATCACGGTTGCCAGCCAGGACACGGCGTAGCAGTCGGCGAGTTGGGGCGCCAGGTCGCCGCGTCTGTCGAGCACGGGAGACTGCCGGGTGAAGGTGACAGCCGGCACGCCGCGCGCCGCGAGGCAGGACACGACGGCTCTGCCGAGGAAGCCGCCCGCCCCCACCACCGCCACCGCACTTCTGGCCATCGCCCACCCCTCGTATCTGGTACAAACGGACTCACGGAGACTAACCCACTGTGACGGAGACCAAGCCATCAAGCCCGGGCAGACCACGCCTGCTCGTCCTGGCTTCCACCTTTCCGAGCCATCCGAACGACGGCACCCCGCACTTCGTTCTCGATCTCGCACGAATCCAGGCGCGCAGCTTTGACACCGTTGTGATCGTGCCACGCGTCCCTGGATCGGCTCCTGTCGAGCGGATCGACGGCGTGGAGGTTCGCCGCTTCCGCTACTTCCCACGACGGTGGGAAGGCCTTGCGCATGGCGCGATCATCGAGAACCTGCGTGGTCGACGCAGCAACTGGCTACAGGTGCTGCCCTTCTTCATCGCCGAAATCCTGGCGATCAGGCGGGCGGTACGGGAACTTCATCCGGATGTCCTCCACGTACACTGGATAATTCCGCAGGGCTTGTCCGCTTTGGTGGCTGCGCGGCGCGTCCCCTGGCTCGTGACCACGTTGGGTGGCGATCTGTACGCACTCACCGACCCGCTGTCGACGCGCCTGAAGCGTGCGGTACTGCGTCGGGCACGGGCGGCAACCGCGATGAATACCCAGATGTGCGAGATGCTGCTCACCCTCGGTGCCCCCGCCCAACGTACCCAGGTGCTCTCCATGGGTGCACAGGTCGACCGGATCCGGGACGGCGCGGCCCACGTGCACACGACGCCGGGCCGGCTGTTGTTCGCTGGTCGGTTGGTGGAGAAGAAGGGGGTTGAGGTCCTCCTGCGCGCATTGCGACTACTGCCAGACAACCTTGAATGGTCACTGCGAGTCGTGGGTGACGGCCCACTGCGGGCGGACCTCGAGCGCGCCGCAGCCGGGCTGCCCGTACGTTTCCTCGGTCAGTTGGGACTGGCGGAGCTCGCCGAGGAGTACGGCACCAGCGAGGTCATCGTGCTCCCGTCGGTGCGTGCAGCGTCCGGAGACCAGGACGGCCTTCCGGTGGTCCTCATCGAGGCGATGGCGGCCGGACGTGCCGTTGTCGCCTCGGCACTTTCCGGAATCGACGCGGCCATTTCAGATGGACACAGTGGCCTCCTGGTTCCTCCCGGTGACCCGACAGCCCTCGCCGACGCGTTGACCCAACTACTCACCGACGCGTCACTACGCGAGCGGCTCGGCGAGAACGCCCGGTCGCGGGCGGACGAGTTCAGCGTCGAGGCGGTGGGAGAGCGCTACGTCTCACTGCTCCGAGACATCGCTGGTGCCCCTGATCGTTGATCGAGGGTAGCTCGGCCGCCTGTCCGAGTCTCCCCCACCCTGCCAGATCCGCCAGACGCCTTCTCTTGCCTCAGGATCCTCCGGACATACCCGGATGGGTCCCGAGGATGTTCGGGACAGGGGTCGGCGACACGCGGGTGGCTCCCCCGGCTGGCGGCTTGCCACTCTTTGTTGCAACCCAGATGAACGTTGGGATGAGCGGGTCGGCGATCCTCCAGAGCGCGGTCGGCGCGTTGTGCAACGGTGCGGGCACCATGTCGTCCGCACCGAAGCGCAGCGGCTCGCCCAGCACGGTGTGCGTGTAGTCCCAAACCGTGAAGGCGTGCACCATCCGCTTCAGGCGAGGCTTGGTGCGGAACCGCTCGTAGTAATGGTCTCCCTTACCGGTCACACGCATGTAGCGATCGGCGATTCCTTCCGGGAGCCACGACAGGAACGGCAG
>DATCXL010000578.1:0-10556 GCA_036565825.1 Mycobacteriales bacterium | reverse complement strand
ACGGAAGATGCCCGGCGGGCCGGGGAGTGCCCGCACCGGCGTCCATGGCGAACCGGGACCCGGTGAATTCGCCCGGCGCCGGCGGGTTGGGTCCGACCGTGTGTGCCCGCCGTTCCCGAGGCGTTCGACCGACAGGGCGAGGACAGCATCCTCGCACTCTGCTGGGAACACCCGAACCGGCACTGTGGCCGGATGGCGGGAGCTGCTCAGATGTGCCTGTCGCGGGCGAGCGAATTGGGCAGGGGAATTCGGTAACCAGCGCACATACCGACCGACCATGGGGTGTCCGTTACGGATCACGGTTGCTGTGCGTCGGTTGCCGTGTGCCGATAACCGGATGTGGGGTAACCGGGTGTCTGACCGCAGTCCGTCCAGGCCGCCAGAACCGCGACGGCGGGGGCCGCAACTGCTGACCCCCGCCGAACTCGGTGTTGGTTCAGGAACTCCGCTCGGCGAGGTACCGATCCATGACGGTCGCCGGCACCCGGCCCCGGTCACTCACCTTGATTCCCTTCTTGGCCGCCCAGACGCGCACGTCGCGGGGATTGGGTCGAGCCTCGACCGCCGCCTTAGCGCGTCGAGCAACCGCCGCCGGAGCCTTGGCGGCTCCGCGACCGCTGAGCCGCCGTCCCGAGGCCACATATGGCTGGAGGGTCGCGGCCAGTTCGTCCTGCTCCTTACCGGTCAGGTCGATCTCGTAGGTGGAGCCGCTGAAACCGAAGGTCACCGCCGAGGCGCCTTCCTTACCGGACAGGTCGCTGTAGGTGATGACCTGCACCTTCTGAGCCATCTCGGGTCCTTTCTTCGAATACACGTTCGGGTCGGTCGCCGTGGCGTAAGTGGGCAGTGCCGTGGATGCCGGGGATGCGCCACCGATGGTCTGATCCGCAGAATCTGGGAACCGCCACCGGCGTCGAGTGCTCCAGAACGCCATTCGCGCGCACTCGGGCACTGCCTACCATCGCTGTTGGACAGATCATAGGCAGAGTGAAACAGAATCAACAAGGAGGCGCGTACCGAGACGCCGACACCAGCGAGATATGTGGCGAAACCACGCACGAAACGATTGCGCACAGTTACCCCAGGTTCACGCACACATCCACGAACACACGGTACCGCGAATGGAACGATCCAGATGGGACATGACCCGGGTGTGCCGCATCAGCATGGAGTAGCTGTTCTCCTAACGGGTTACCCAACCGGGTCGTGGTGAGGTTCCCCGTTCCGAGCCACCCTGCCGTCGAACCGCTATCCGGCTATCCGGGGTATCCGGGGTATCCGGGGTATGCGTCCGTCCATCCGGCCAACACCGGGCTCCGACCAACCGTCGTCTGATCCCACGTGCAACCCACAGCAGTGCCGGTAGCGAGGGTCGGTGGCGGGGTCCGGTATCCGGGCGGGTATCGGACGGCGCCGAATGTGGCCGCGGTCGACCGGCTGGCAGCCCACGCCAGTTACCCATGGGCCCCGACGCCAAGGCATGTCCGCTGTGGACGGGAGAGTCTCGGGTTCACAAGTGGCACGGGATGGGCCTGACCCGAGATGGACGTGACGCGGGATGGGATGACGGTGCGTCTGGTTACCGCCCCGCCAACAGCCAACGATGCGGATGGTCCCGCGTGGATCGGACCGCCCTCGACACGGCTGGCGGTGGGGTGGCGTGGGCAGACCACCAACGAAAGGGTCAGATCCGCCGACCTGGCGGTGGAAAGGGCTCCCCCGGTTGGACTCGAACCAACAACCCTGCGATTAACAGTCGCATGCTCTGCCAATTGAGCTACGGGGGACCGGGTGCGAAATCACCGCACCGAGCGGTCAGCGTACAGCACACCCGGGTCGGGGCGCTCGCCCGGGGGGCAACCTTGGTGGTCCAACCCGCACCGCTGCGCACGGTGTACTTTCCGGCCATACCCGCGCCGCACGCGGACGGGTCTGCCCGGTTGGTACCCCCCTGGGCCATCCCTCACGCGGCCGGGCGATTCGGACCGGGCGGTCTCGGGAAGGTGAGGGCGGGTAGTAAGAGATGACAGACCTGCTCGCCGGCGAGCGGGCGACCGCGGGAGGAATCCATGAGGTACAAGGTCGGGTTTGTGGTGGGGCTCGGGGTCGGCTACGTGCTGGGTACCCGGGCGGGCCGTGCGCGGTACGAGTCGATCGTGCGTACCGCACGCAGGGTCAAGGAACATCCCACCGTGCAGAGCACCGCCGGCATGCTCCAGGCCCAGGCCGGGGGTGTGATGGAAACCGTCCGGGAACGACTCGGAGCGACCGCCCACCGTCCAGACGGCGAATCGGCCTGGTGGGAGCAGCAGGAGACCCCGTCCAGTCAGCATCGGCCCGAACGCCCCTGACCGGCGCCCACACCGCACCTCTGCTCCCCGCACGGCTCGTGGTGGCCGCCACAGGTTCTGCAAACGTTTGCTTGCTTCCGGGTGTCCCACGCACTACAGGCCGGTGGCTGCCCGCGCCTGGCCGAGGAACTCCTCGGCCTGCGCGCGCACCAGTGCGTCGTCCGGGTCGGCGTCGCCGCTGAACACCTTGTACCAGGTCAGCCCGTCCCGCCCTGCCACCCGACGCCCCACCACATACACCGCACCTGACGGGTCAAGTTGGTGACGGGCGCTGTATCCGATGCTGTTCTCGACCCGCTGACGCACCGTGTGGGGCAACCGGCGGGGTTCGGCCAGCCGGTACGGCCGAGGTGGCGACTCCACCATCACCCCGGGCTCCCGTTCGACTGTCTCCACCAGTGCCAGTACGCCGTTTCGCCAGGTGGCCCGCACGATTCTGTACCAGGGCAGCAGCCGCTCGTCCCGGTCGGGCAGCCACAGTCCATACCGGGTCGCCAGCACCGTCTGACCGTCGTCGAGGGTCGCCCAGGCCAACACCCGGTCGTCGGCCGGAAGCCCCACCAGCACCTCACGCGGTGGACGTCCCCCACGCGACCCGAACAGCCCGGGCATCAGGTTCCTCCCATGGCCTGTTCACGCAGGCCACGCCTGAACTGTTCCAGCGCGATCAACTCGCCGAACAGTCGGGTGTGCTCGTCCGGCTGTTCCAGCGGGTTGATGCGCTGAAGCCTGCCCTTGAGCTCGGTTACCTGTCGGGCCAGCGCCATCTCCCGCAACCGGGCCAGCACCTCGCTGACGTACCGGTCATTGGCCTCGGTGGCGGTCCGTAGCCGCTCGACGGCCAGCTCCGAAACGACAGAGCGCAGCAGAAGGTCGCCCAGGCCCTCGCTGATCCGTTCCACCCAGGCCGGGCCGGCAGTGGCCGTGGCGACCCCGCCGGCCTGTGTGATCGCCTGACGGATGGTCCGGTACGTCGGATCGGTGAACACTGTCTCGTCAGTCGCGTCGAACAAGGGCCCGACCAGCACCGGCAGCTGCACCGCCAGTTTGAGTGCCTCCCGCTCCACCTGCAGCCGAGGGTCGTCGGGGTCCGGTCGGCCGCCGTTCGCGTTCCGCCTGCCCCTGGGGGCGCCGGTCACCCGGGTCAACCCAGTCGTACCGGCTCCTCCGGCGGTCCCGGCCGCCCCAGACCGTCCAGTCGGGCGGTTCGAACCGGTCGGCCTGCCCTGGTCGGCGCGCACCAGTTCGGCAACCCGGGCCAGTACCGGTTCGACCTCCATGCCCAGATCACCGGCCAGCCGGCGGGCATACTCCGGGCGCAACGCACGGTCCTTGATCCGGGCCACCAGCGGAGCGGCCCGTTCCAGCGCCCGGACCCGACCCTCGACGGTGTCCAGGTCGTAGTGGGACAGCACGGCCCGCAGCGCGAAGGCGAAGAGCGGTTGGCGGCGGGCAACGAGGTCTCGAACGGCCGCGTCGCCCCTGGTCTGGCGGAGCTCGCACGGGTCCAGGCCGGACGACTCGACCGCCACGAACGTCTGCATGACGAACCGCTGGTCCTCTTCGAACGCCCGCAACGCGGCCCGCTGACCGGCCTCGTCCCCGTCGAAGGTGAAGATCACCTCGCCGCCGAACTCGTCGGAGTCCATCAGCAACCGACGCAGCACACCGATGTGTTCGGCTCCGAACGCGGTGCCGCAGGTTGCCACCGCGGTTGGCACGCCAGCCAGGTGGCAGGCCATCACGTCGGTGTACCCCTCGACCACCACGGCCTGGTGCCGGCGGGCGATGTCACGGCGGGCCAGGTCCATGCCGTAGAGCACCTGGCTCTTCTTGTAGACCGGGGTCTCCGGGGTGTTCAGGTACTTGGCCTCGATCGGGTCGTCGTCGAACAGCCGTCGCGCGCCGAAACCCACCACGTCGCCGGAGGTGTCCCGGATCGGCCAGAGCAGCCGGCGGTGGAACCGGTCGATCACACCACCCCGACGGGATTCGCGGGCCAACCCGGCGGTCACCAGTTCACGTTGACTGAACCCCCTGCCGAGCAGATGCCGGGTCAACGACTCCCAGCCGGTCGGGGCGAACCCGCAGCCGAACCGGGCGACCGCCTCGGAGTCGAAACCGCGCTGGTCGAGGTACTCCCGCGCCGGGCCGGCCTCTGCGGCCGACAGTTGGCCGGCGTAGAACTCCTGGGCGGCGGCATTGGCCTCCAACAGCCGGGAGCGTTCACCGCGTTGGCGGATCGGGGCGGACCCGCCCTCGACGTAGCGAAGCTGGATCCCGGCACGATTGGCCAGACGCTCGACCGCCTCGCCGAACGCGACATGCTCGACCTTCTCCACGAAGCGGATGACATCGCCGCCCTCGCCGCAGCCGAAGCAGTACCACAGCCCTCGGGCCGGGGTGACGTGGAACGATGGCGTGCGCTCGTCGTGGAACGGACACAGCCCCTTGAGCGAGCCGCCGCCGGCGTTGCGCAGCGCGACGTGTTCGCCCACCACCTCGTCGACCGGGGATCGCTCACGGATCAACGCGATGTCCTCGTCGCGGATCCGGCCTGCCACGCCGGGCAGTCTATGCGCCGAGACAAACCACCCCGCCGCCCGGCCCGGGTAGCCGCGATGGAGCGCCGCCGCGCCCGGGTCAGCGAGGCGTCAACTCCTCGAACGGCTCACCGGGGCGGTCACGGTGACATGCCTCGAACTCATGGTCGATCTGTTGTCGGTGAATCCGCACCGCGTCGGCGCGCCACTGCACAAGTCGTGCGAGGGGCAGCGGCGCGCCAGACGCGGTACTACCGGATCAGACACCCGGTCGACGAGCGCACCAGGATCATGCATGTCATCGACATCGGAACACCGACACGGGTAGCTCGGCCAGTGGTTCGGTCAGGGCAGTTCGGTCAGGGCAGTTCGGTCAGCGGCACGTCCGGGTCGGCCAGCCTGGCCAGGTCGACCTGCTGGCCGGTGCGGATGATCCGCTGGATCTCGTCGCTGACGTCCCAGACGTTGACGTTCATGCCCGCCACCACCCGGCTGTCGGTCACCCAGAAGGCGATGTACTCCCCCGACGCGGGGTCGCCCCGGAAGACCACCTTGTCGTAGTTGCCGGCCGAGGTGTAGCCGGCGTACTCCATGCCCATGTCGTACTGGTCGGTGAAGAAGTACGGCACCGGGTCGTAGCTGACCTCCTGGCCGAGCATCGCCTTGGCCGCGGCGGGACCGCCGGCCAGCGCGTTTGCCCAGTGCTCGACCCGGATGTGGCTGTCCAGCAACGGGTTGAACGAGTTCGCCACGTCACCGGCGACAAACACATCCGGGTCGGAACTACGCAGCGCGGCGTCCACCTTTATGCCATTCTCGACCTCCAGGCCGGCCGCCTCGGCCAGTTCGACCGACGGGGCGATGCCCACGCCGACCACAACGGCGTCGGCGGGCACCTCGGTGCCGTCGTCGAGGACGACCGCACTCACCCGGCCGTCGGTGCCGCGAAACTCCCGCAGCCCGGTCCCCAGCCGCAGGTCCACGCCCTTCTCACGGTGCAGGCCGGCGAAAATCTGTGCGACCTCGTCGCCCAGCACGCGTTGCAACGGCAGGGGGGCCACCTCCACCAGAGTGACCGACGCGCCGTTCTCCCGGGCCGCCGCGGCCACCTCCAGACCGATCCAGCCACCACCGATGATCACCAGACGGGCGCCCTCCCGCAGTTCGGCGCGGATCCGGTCGCTGTCGGGCAGGTAGCGCAGGTACAGCACACCGTCCAGATCGGATCCGGGCAGGTTCAACCGGCGCGGCACCGAACCGGTGGCCAGCAACAGCTTGTCGTAGCCGATCCGTTCGCCACCGTCGAGCACCACCTGGTGGGCGGCGCGGTCGATGGCCGTGGCACGGGTACCCAGCCGCAGTTCGACCCTGTGCTCGTCGTACCACTCGGCGGGGTGTACGTGCACCGAGTCGCGTTCGTCCTTACCAAGCAGGTACCCCTTGGACAGCGGAGGCCGCTCGTAGGGCCGCTCGGGCTCCTCGCCGACAAGGATCACCCGGCCATCGAATCCCTCTTCTCGAAGCGCCTCGGCCGCCTTCGCGCCGGCGAGACCCGCTCCGACGATGACGAATGTCCGGTCGTCACTCATGTACTCCTCCGCTTCTAACCGTTTACGCAAGGTGATCACAATATTCCCGGCTCCGGTGAACCCGGCGCCCCGGTGAGCCGGGCATGCCATTCGACCGCCGACATGTCGGTGAGCCGCGCCACCTGGTCCACCACGACCCGCAGGCGGGCCGCGTCGTCGGGCGCCTCCTGCCAGGCCGGGCGCAGGGCGGTGTCCAGGTGGTGGGGGGCGCGCCGGGTCAGCGCGTCGACCAGTTCGGTCAACAGTTGACGCTGCCGCTGCTGCATTGCCGCCACACCCTCTCGCAACATCACGTAACGCGCTGCTAGTCCCTTGAGCAGCGCACATTCTGCGGCGATTCTGGCTGGCACCACCAGGTCGGCCGCGTACCGGGCGAGCGGCCCGACACCGGCCACGGCGACTGTCGCGGTCACCGCCGCGGAGGTGAACCGACCGGTCAGTTCGCTGGTGGCCCGTTTGAGCGCCACCTGGGCCCGGATCCCGCCGTCGTAGCCCACCACGTCACCGAGCACCGGCAGGTTCAGCAGGTCGATGAGTACCTCGCCGAGGTCGGACACCGACTCCGGCGAGTACAGCCGCGCGGTCAGCTCGCACAGTTCGGCCTGTTCGTCCGGATCGGCCAGTCGGACCAGACGAACGTGTCCGGTGTGGATTCCATCCTCGACGTCGTGCACGGAGTACGCCACGTCGTCGGCCCAGTCCATGACCTGCGCCTCCAGACAGCGCCGTCCCTGCGGTGCGCCCTGGCGCACCCACTCGAAGGCGGGTAGGTCATCGTCGTACACCCCGAACTTGGCCGGTGGGTTCGCCGGTCCTACCGGTTGGGGAGCAGGGTGGGGAGCACGGTCTCCGGGTTGGCGCGTCCACGGATACTTGACCGTGGCGTCCAGCACCGCCCTGGTCAGGTTGAGGCCGGCGGCGCGGCCGTCGGCGGTGAGTGCCTTGGGTTCCAGCCTGGTGAGCACCCGCAACGTCTGTGCGTTTCCCTCGAAGCCCCCACACCTGCCGGCGACCGAGTCCAGGGCTGCCTCGCCGTTGTGTCCGAACGGCGGATGCCCGAGATCGTGGGCCAGACACGCGGCGTCGACCAGGTCGGGGTCGCAGCCCAGCGCCGCGCCCATCTCACGCCCGATCTGGGCGACCTCCAGGGAGTGGGTGAGCCGGGTGCGGGGAAAGTCATACTCACCGGCCACCTCCACCTGGGTGGTACCGGCCAGTCGCCGCAGCGCGAAGGAGTGCAACACCCTGGCCCGGTCCCGTTCGAACTCCGATCGGACGAACGGCGACGAGCCGGCCGGGTAGCTGATCTTGCCCGGCTCGGGAACCCGCCGGGCCAGGTCCCACCGAGCGTAGGAGAACCGCATCCACGGGTTATACCAACCAAGCCGAGCGCTGTGTCCAACGTCGCGGGACCACGACGGTCAGACAGCGTTGGGGCCGGCCTCGGAACTGGTGTGGAAGAGCCGGTAGAACAGGTACGCGGCGGTCTCACGAACCACGTAGCGCACCTCCGTGCCACGGGTCCGTACCGCCGGCCCGGCCCGGGCCGGTGAGGCGGTCGCCTCCATGCCGGCGTCCCGGGCCATCCGCTGGGAACGCAGCGTGTGCCACGGATCGGTGACGATCACCACGCTGTGCCAGCCGTGCTGGTCGAAGACGCGGGCCGCGGCCCGCACGCTCTGCAACGTGTCGTTGCCCTCCCGGACCGCCACCAGGTCGGTCTGCGGAACCCCGTGTTCGGCCAGCCAGCGCGCGCCCGCGCCGGCCTCGGTGAACCGGTCACCCGGCCGGTTCCCACCGACCGTGACCACCCGGGGAGCCACCCCCCGTCGCCACAGTTCCAGCGCGTGTTCCAGCCGGAACAACAGCACCTCTGAGGGCCGCCCGTCGAACTGGGAGGCCCCCAGCACCAGAATCGCGTCCGACTGTGGACGGTGGTCCTGTCGGGCTACCTGCCACACCCTCGTCGCGGTGCCTCCGACGACCAGCAAGGCGGCCAGCGCGACCGCGCCGACCGCCTTGCCCACGGCCGTGAGGACGCCTGTGGTCACCGGCTGTCCGAACCTCCACCCGTCGCCGCCGCCCGACCGGCCTCCAACCGCGCCACCGGGATCCGGAACGGCGAGCAGGACACGTAGTCCAAACCCACCTCGTGGAAGAAGTGCACCGACTCAGGGTCACCGCCGTGCTCGCCGCAGATACCCAGGTGCAGGTCAGGCCGGGCTGCCCGACCCTCCTGCACGGCGATCCGCACCAGGCGTCCGACCCCGTCCCGGTCCAGCGACTCGAATGGTGACACCCCGAAGATGCCCAGTTCGAGATACCGACTGAAGAAGGACGCCTCCACGTCGTCGCGGGAGAAACCCCAGGTCATCTGGGTCAGGTCGTTGGTACCGAAGGAGAAGAATTCGGCCGCCTCGGCGATCTGACCGGCGGTCAACGCCGCCCGGGGCACCTCGATCATGGTGCCGACCAGGGCCGGGACGTCCACACCGGAGTCCTCGGCCACCCGACGCAGCACCTGGCGGGTCTCCTCGGCGATGACCTCCAGTTCCTGCACCGCGCCGACCAGTGGGATCATGATCTCCGGCCGCGGGTCACCGCCCTCACTGCGGCACTGCGCTGCCGCCTCGGCGATCGCCCTGACCTGCATCTGGAACAACCCCGGGATGACCAGGCCCAGACGCACGCCACGCAGGCCGAGCATTGGATTCGCCTCGTGCAGTCGCCGCACCGCGTCGAGCAGTCGCGCGTCGCGGGCTGAGTTGTCACCGTGCTTCCCGGTCGCCTGGGCCACCGCGACCCGCACCGACAGGTCGGTCAGGTCGGGCAGGAACTCGTGCAGCGGCGGGTCGATCAGCCGCACGGTGACCGGCAAGCCATCCATGGCCCGGAAGATCCCGAGGAAGTCCTGCCGCTGGAACGGTTCCAGGGCGTCCAGCGCGGCCTGCCGCTGTGTGTCGGTCTCGGCCAGGATCAGGTCCTCGACCAGTTGCCGGCGTTCCCCGAGGAACATGTGTTCGGTGCGGCACAGGCCGATGCCCTGCGCGCCGAAACGGCGGGCCCGCTCGGCGTCTTCGGGCGTGTCGGCGTTGGCCCGGACCTTCAACCGGCGCGCCTGGTCGGCGTGGTTGACCAGCCGGTGCACGGCCGCGACCAGGCTGTCCACCTGCGGTCCCTCGCCAGGCAGGGTGCCCTCGAAATACTGCACCACCGGCGACGGCTGCACCGGCACCTCGCCGAGGTAGATGGCACCGCTGGTGCCGTCGATCGAAACCATGTCGCCCTCGACGACTGTCACCCCACCGGGCGCGGTGAACCGGCGTGCCCGCACGTCGACGTCCAGTTCCTCCGCGCCACACACGCAGGTCTTACCCATGCCGCGGGCCACCACGGCGGCGTGTGAGGTCTTTCCACCGCGCGAGGTGAGGATGCCCTGGGCGGCGATCATCCCGCCCAGGTCGTCGGGGTTGGTCTCCCGGCGGACCAGGATGACCCGCTCGCCGGCCGCGGCCATCTCCGCCGCGCGCACCGAGTCGAACACTGCCCTGCCGACGGCGGCACCGGGAGAAGCGTTCATTCCTCTGGCGATCTGCCGCCTGTCCGCCTTCTCGTCGAAGGTCGGGAACATCAGTTGGGCAAGCTGGGCGCCGGTGACCCGGTTGATCGCCTCGTCGATGTCGATCAGGCCCTCGTCGACGAGTTGGGTGGCGATCACGAACGCCGCCGCGGCGGTGCGCTTACCGACCCGGGTCTGCAGCATCCACAGCTTGTTGCGCTCGATGGTGAACTCGATGTCGCACAGGTCCTTGTAGTGGTTCTCCAGCGTGGACATGATCGACCGGAGTTCGTCGTAGGCCGGCTTGTCGATCTGCTCCAACTGTTCGAGCGGAACGGTGTTTCGGATGCCGGCGACCACGTCCTCGCCCTGGGCGTTCTGCAGGTAGTCGCCGTAGATGCCCTGCGCGCCGCTGGCCGGGTCGCGGGTGAACGCCACGCCGGTGCCGGAGTCCATGCCCAGGTTGCCGAACACCATCGCCACCACGTTGACGGCGGTACCCAGGTCGGCGGGG
>DATCXL010000556.1:0-6523 GCA_036565825.1 Mycobacteriales bacterium | reverse complement strand
GCGAGGTCACCGTGCGGTGGACCGCCGTGGCACCCGGTCCGTCCCCGTCAGGGTCAGCGGAATAAACGCTGAACCGTTCCGATTCGGGAAGAATCGCCCTGAGGAGGAACGGATGAACCATGAGAGTTGGCTGGCCGCGCTCGACCGGGAGGGGCACGCGTTCGGCGCCGCGGCCGAACACGCCGGGCTGACCGCCGAGGTGTCGTCATGTCCGGGTTGGACGGTCACCGACCTGCTCACCCACCTGGGCCGGGTGCACCGCTGGGTCACCGACATCGTCGGCCGGAGCGGCACCGAGCCGTTCCCATACACCGACCGCGAACCCGACGGCGACCTGCTGGAGTGGTACCAGGCAGGGCTGTCCGGGCTGCTGGACCGACTGCGGCGGATCGATCCTGAACAGCCGGCGTGGAACTTCAGCCCGACCGCACCGAAGGTGGCCGGCTTCTGGGCCCGGCGCCAGGCACACGAGACCGCGGTGCACCGTTGGGACGCCGACCTGGCCGGCGGCCGACCAGGCGACTTCGCGCCCGATCTTGCCGCCGACGGGGTCGGTGAGGTGGTGGAGAACATGCTGCCCCGCCGCGCGCGCAGGGAGCCGCTGGCCTCCGCCCGGGGCGCGGTACGGGTCGGCTGTGCCGACACCGGTGACGGCTGGTTGGTCACCCTCACCCCGGGCCGGGTCGACACCGTCCGACTGGTCGACGACGCCCGTTCGGTGCACGACCGTCCCGACGCGACGATCACAGGCCCGGCCGGGCAGATGTACCTGGTGCTGTGGGGCCGGCGCCCGCTGGACACCGTCACGGTCACCGGCAACGCCGACCTGGCCGCCCTGCTGCGGACCGGGTGAACGCAGCGACAAACCGCTCGGCGGTCGCGTACCCATAATCCGGATACGAAGGGTGAAATCACCGAGCTGCGCCTGCGCACCGGGCCGGCCGGGGAGAGACTTACCCGGGTACTTCGCACAGGTAATGACCCGGTGGTTGGGGGCGGCTTGGCTGACGTGGGACCAGATACCGCAGGGGCCGCGAACGACGTCGTACGCCGCAAAACGGTGGTGGACTACAAATGGATAGCGCTCACCAACACCACCCTGGGCATGCTGATCGCCACGGTGAACGGCTCGATCGTGATCATCTCGCTGCCGGCGATCTTCCGCGGAATACGGCTCGACCCGCTCGGCGCCGGCAACGTGAGTTATCTGCTGTGGATGCTCATGGGTTACCTGCTGGTCACCGCGGTGTTGGTGGTCTCACTCGGCCGACTCGGCGACATCTACGGGCGGGTCCGGATGTACAACGCGGGCTTCGTCGTGTTCACCGTCACCTCGGTCCTGCTCGGGCTCGACCCGTTCACCGGATCCACCGGTGCGCTGTGGCTGATCGGTTGGCGGATCGTGCAGGGTGTCGGTGGCGCGCTGCTGATGGCGAACTCCACCGCGATCATCACCGACGCGTTCCCGGCCGACCAGCGCGGCATGGCGTTGGGCATCAACCAGGTGGCCGCACTGGCCGGGTCGTTCATCGGCCTGGTCGCCGGCGGACTGCTGTCCGAATGGGACTGGCGGGCGATCTTCTGGGTGGTCACCCCGATCGGCATGGTCGGCACGGTCTGGGCATACCGCAGCCTGCGCGAGGTCGGCCGCCGGGTCAGCGCCCGGATGGACTGGTTGGGCAATCTGACCTTCGCCGCCGGGCTGACCGCGCTGCTGTCGGCCATAACGTACGGAATCCAACCGTACGGTGGCCACAGCCAGGGTTGGACCAACCCGGCGGTGCTGGCCGGGCTGTTCGGTGGCGTGGGCCTACTCGGACTGTTCTGCGTGGTCGAACGCATGGTCGCCGATCCCATGTTCCACCTGGGCCTGTTCCGGATCCGGGCGTTCGCCGCGGGCAACACCGCCGGGCTGCTGGCCGCCGTGGCCCGCGGCGGGTTGCAGTTCATGCTGATCATCTGGCTACAGGGAATCTGGCTGCCACTGCACGGATTCGACTTCGAGTCCACCCCACTGTGGGCGGGCATCTACCTGCTACCGCTGACCGGCGGGTTCCTGGTCGCCGGGCCGCTGTCGGGACACCTGTCCGACCGTTACGGGGCCAGGCCGTTCTCCACCGGCGGACTGTTGCTGGTCGCGGCCACCTTCGTCGGGTTCCTGCTGCTGCCGGTGGACTTCGGTTACCCGGCCTTCGCGATCCTGTTGGCGCTGAACGGGATCGGTTCGGGACTGTTCTCCGCACCGAACACCACCGCCATCATGAACAGTGTCCCGGCGAACCAGCGTGGCGCGGCCTCGGGTATGCGGGCCACGTTCCAGAACGCCGGGATGGTGTTGTCCATCGGGGTGTTCTTCTCGCTCATGATCGCGGGGCTGTCCACCCGACTACCCGGGGCGCTGACCCGTGGCCTGACCGCCCAGCACGTCCCGTCGGGCGTGGTGCACCAGATCGCCGGGCTGCCACCGGTGGGCAGCATGTTCGCCGCGTTCCTCGGTTTCAACCCGATGCGGCAACTGCTGGGATCGCGGGTGCTGTCCACGCTGCCATCGGACAACGCGGACAACCTGACCGGCAAACGCTTCTTCCCACATCTGCTGTCCGCACCGTTCCAACACGGTCTGGTGGTGGTGTTCACCCTGGCCGTCGCGATGGCCGTGGTCGGCGCGCTTGCCTCATTGCTGCGTGGCGGCCGGTACCTGTCCCAGGACTGACCGGACATGTCGGGCGGACGTTACGCGCCGGACCGACCAGATCGACCGGAAGCGGCCCGAACCGACGAGCACCAAACCGCGGTCAGTGTCCTTTACCGTCTCGTTTCGGCGTGGCGGACATTGCGCGGCCCACTGGGGGTGCCGATACGGTCAGATGATGGAACCCCTCTTTCGTACCGCGCGTCTGGTGATCCGCCCGTGGACACTCAACGACGTCGACGCGGCCTACGACATCTACTCGCGCGCCGACGTGACCCGCTGGCTGGATGACCCGGCCGGGATCGGCTCGCCCGAGCAGATGCGCGAGCGGGTGGAGGCTTGGTCCAGACCCAGCGACGATCCGACCTACGGCGTGTGGGCGGTGACCGAGCGTGGGCACCGGCGGCCGATCGGCAGCGTCCTACTACGGCCGCTACCCGGCGGCGAGGACGTGGAGGTGGGCTGGCACCTACATCCGGACTACTGGGGTCGCGGGTACGCCACCGAGGTGGGCCGGGCCGCGGCCCACCGGGCCTTCGACACCGGTATCGACCAGGTGCTGGCCGTCTCACGACCGGGCAACGCCCGGTCCCGGGGAGTCGCCGAACGCATCGGCATGGAGTACGTCGGGCACACCACCAAGTACTACGGCGTGGAACTGGAACTGTTCCGGCTGCGGCCCGGTGACCTGCACGAGGCCGAGTCCCGCCCGGCCGGATCCGCCTGAGCAGGATCGGCCCGAGCCGGATCTGGCTGGACGGCGCGCGCTGTGTTCCCGGCGCTCAGCCGGGCAGGCGGATGCGCAGCCGGCGGAACCCCCGGCCCTTGTTCTCCACCTTGACCACCTCGATGTCGCCGATGAACCTGGTGGACGCGACATGGGTGCCGCCGTCGGCCTGGGTGTCCAGCCCGACGATGTCCACGATGCGAACCTCCCGCAGGTCCGGGGGCAGCAGGTTCGTCGCGGTCCGGATGATGTCCGGGATCGCGAACGCCTCGTCACGCGGCAGCACGGCCACGTCGATCCGGCGGTCCTGCTGCACCTCGGCGGCGCAGGCGGCTGTGATCCGGTCCCGGAAGTCGGCCGGTACCTCGGGCAGGTTGAAGTCCATCCGGGCGGTCAGCGGTTCCATGTTGCCACCGGTGACCAGCGCACCGAAGTCGCGGAAGACCACCCCGGAGAGCAGGTGCAACGCCGAGTGGGTCCGCATCAACGCGGTCCGGCGCTCGTCCTCCACCGCCCCGCGCACCGCGGTGCCAACCGACGGCAGCGGGTCGTCCGGGTCGGGCAGCAGGTACAGGTCGTCGCCCTTGCGCACCCCAACCACACGGGTGCGCACTCCGCCCCACAACAGCACCCCCTGGTCGGGTGGCTGACCGCCGCCGCCGGGATAGAAGGCCGACCGGTCCAGCACGATGCCGTCCTGCGGGTCGGCGGCCAGCACGGTCGCGTCCCACTCCCGCAGGGTCTGGTCGGCCAGTTCCAGCCGATGGGTACGCCCGTGGATGTCCGATGCCATCAGGCGAGATTAGTCAGTTCGGTGATCCCGATCACCACCGGTTGCCGCCGCCCTGCACCTCCTTGATGGCCGGGCGTACATCGACCAGGTACACCACCGCGGCGATGATGCCGGCCAGGCCAAGCAGTCCGAAGATGCCGAAGTACAGACTGCTCACCAGGGCCACCGCCGTGATCGCGACCCAGGCGGGCTTGGTGAGCTTGCCCGCGGCCACGAAGGTTGCCGTGGGGCGCCGCACACAGTCGACCAGCGCGCACGCCTCGGCGATCAGCACGCCGACGTAGACCGCGCGCAACAACAGTTCGGTCAGGAAGTCCACCGTGCCAGGGTACGGCGCCCCCGACACGAAGCCGAACGGTTCTCGGTCAGGCGTCCGGGTCAGGCGTCCGGGTCAGGCACATCCTCGTCCGGCGGCGCGGCGATGCTTCGCCCTGATTCGGCATCCGGGTGCCGTGGGGTGCGCCTGGACATCACCTGCTCGCCGCGTTCGGCCAGCGACTCGTACACCGACCGGGCCTGGGCCAGGTAGGTTTCCACGTTCGCCCGCACGCTGGTGGGGTCGATGTCCCGCACCCTCCCGCGCAGTTCGACGGCCCGGTCCGACAGCCGCCGGAACTGGTCCTGGGTCCCGGTGGGCAGTTCTCGTAGTTGCTCGCGGAGCTGGGACACAGCGAGTTCTCCGGCACCCACCATCGCCAGCAGCGGCCTGCGGGCCTCGTGTACCGCGGCCCGACCCTGTTCGAGCATGGCCTCACCGGCTGCCCGCAGGTCGTCGTTGTTCGTTGACATCTGCGCTACCTCCCCGTCAGTTCGCCTCTGCGTCGGTGTTCGATGTGCCGCCTGCCGGCGCGGAGGCCGACGCGGCGGGGTGGGTGGCGTTCTCGGTGAGAAACGACCGGTAGATGTCCACCAGTACCCGCTTCTGCCGCTCGTCGAGCCCCCGGTCCGCGTTGATCGCGGCCACCACGTCACCGCCCTCGCGCTCGTCCAGGATGCCGGCCTGCACGTACAACGTCTCGGCGGAGATCCGCAGCGCCCTGGCGATCTGTTGCAGGATCTCCGCGCTGGGCCTGCGCAGACCGCGCTCGATCTGGGACAGGTACGGGTTGCTCACCCCGGCCAGCTTGGCCAACTGACGCAGGGACACCTGCGCGGTGTGGCGCTGCTCGCGGATGTAGTCACCCAGTTCACGTACCGACAGTCCGGCCACCTTGAGCACCTCCGGATCGACGGTAACCCCGAGGTGCTAACAATTGCAAGCACGAGGCGTTCGGTCCAGATGGTTGCGTCCAGGCCCTCGCCGGGGCCAAGCCCCGGCTCCAGGGTCACGCCGTAGGGGGCATGGTGCTGTGTTGCCCCCTGCGGGGGGAGCTTCGCTTCCCTCAAACACACACTGGTTGCGCGATCAGGCTCCCAGACCCCCACATGACGGCGTGACCAGGACGGTCAGGTTGGTTCTCACCCCCCCGGACCGCGGGGACCGTCGGCAGACAGCGTGGAATCAACCGACTCGGTGAACCGCGTCACCGCCCAGCACGCCGGGCAGCAGCCGGGTCGCGCCGACCGGCCTGCCGCCACCCAGCACCGGCACCTCGGCCAGCGTGTCCAGCACCGGTGCCCGCACGCCCAACCGGCGCAGCGCGCCGACCAGCACCGGCATCCTGGGCCTGGCCGCACCGTCGTCGATCTTCACCGCGACCGCCGCCCCGGACGGCAGCACGGCCACGTGCACGCCCTCGGCACCGCCCTTGACCAGCAGCCCGGGGACACCGGTCATCAACAGCGTGTCATCCCGACCGGTGCCGGCCACCAGGTGCGGGTGGGCCCGCATCGCGTCGGCCACCCGGCGTTCGGCAGTGTCCGGTGCGGAGGTGACCAACCGGGCGAACGCCCGGGTCAGCCCGCGCAGCGACACCGCGAACAGCGGCGCGCCGCAACCGTCCACCCCGACCGCGGCGGCCGACTCACCGGTCAGGTCCCGCATCACGGAGGCCAGCGCGACCTGGAGCGGATGGCCGGGATCCAGGTATCCGCCGGTCGGCCAGCCCGCCGCCACACAGGTCACCAACATGCCGGCGTGCTTACCCGAACAGTTCATGTGGACCGGTGATGCCTTGCCACCGGCCGCCAGCAGGTCACCGGCCGCCCCGCGGTCAAGCGGCAGGTCTGCCGGGCAGCCCAGGTCGGCCTCGGACAACCCGGCGCCCGCCAGCAGTGCCAGGACCTGGTCGACGTGCTGCTGCTCGCCGGAGTGTGACGCCGCGGCGTCACACTCCGGCGAGCAGCAGCACGTCGACCAGGTCCTGGCACT
>DATCXL010000553.1:0-3002 GCA_036565825.1 Mycobacteriales bacterium | reverse complement strand
AGGCTTCACACCTAGGCATTACAAATGATCATGGTAATCTCGCTGCCGTGCTCTCGGTGTCGTCTGGCTATGACCCGCGGTATCTGACCGCGCAGGTCGGTGCTGGCGCGGAGGGCTACTACCTGCGTGGGGTGGGGGCGGGTGGTGAACCGCCGGGTCGGTGGGTTGGTGCTGGTGCGGCGGCGTTGGGGTTGACCGGTGAGGTTGATCCGACGGTGATGGAGGCGTTGTACGGGCGGTTCGTGGATCCACGGGATCCGCGTGTGATGAACCGGGGGGAGTGGGGCGAGGCGGCGAAGTTGGGGAAGCCGCCCCGGAAGTTCAAGAGCCTGGAGGAGCGGCTGGCCGCTGCGTTGGCGGCTGAGCCGGATGCGTCACCGGAGCGGGTTGCGGAGATCCGGGCGCAGGTCGCGCAGTCGCAGCGCCAGGCGGTGCACTTCCTCGACCTGACGTTCTCGCCGCAGAAGAGCGTGTCGGTGTTGTGGGCGTCATTCGCAAGCCGAGCCGCCGAGCATGAAGGCGCCATGGCGGCGCTTGGTGAGCGCCTGGCGCAGGCGCCAGAGGGTGGCGCCGAGTGGCGCCGGTTGGAGACGGAACTTGGCGCCGCCAGGGCGGCGGCGGCGCTGTGGCGCCAACGCGCCGATGTGGTGTGGGGCGCCATCGAGGCTGGCGCCGATGCGGCGCTTGACTACGCCCGGCGCGAGGCGGGGTATGCCCGCGCCGGGTATCACGGGCGCCTGGCGTCTGGCGCCACGGTGGGCCGGTTCGTTGAGGCGCCGGACTGGATCGTCGCCCGGTTCGCCCATCACGAGTCCCGTGACCATGACGTGCAGCTCCATCTGCATCACGCGATCTTGAACCGGGTGCGGTGCGCGGACGGGGAGTGGCGGACGTTGGACTCGCGGGCGGTGCACCGGGTGCGTCCGGCGGCCGCGGCGGTGGGGGAGCGGGTGGTCGAGGACTACCTCACCCGTGAGCTGGGTGTCGAGTGGGCGACGCGTCCGGACGGTAAGGCCCGGGAGATCGTCGGTATGGGCCAGGACGTGCGTGACCTGTTCAGTAACCGCCGGGCGGCGGTTCGGACGCGGCTGGCCGAGTTGGTCGCCTGGTATGAGGAGCGGCACGGTCGGGTGCCGGACGCGAAGGTGTTGTCGCGTCTGTCGTTGATGGCCACGTTGGACAGTCGGGCGCCGAAGGCCGCCGGCCGGCAGACGCGCGAGCAGCAGGTCGCCAGGTGGGCGGCCCAGGTTGACCAGGCCCTCGACGTGACACTGGCCGAGTTGGCCGAGCAGGTCACCGGCCGGGTGGATCCCGAGGCGGTCGCTGAGGCGTTCGACCCGGATGCGGTGATCGCGGCCGCGGTTGGGCGGGCGCAGGAAGCCAAGGCGACGTGGAGCCGGTACGACCTGATCCGGGCGTTGAACACCGAACTGCCGGACATGCTGGGTGTGTTGGGTCCGGAACGGATCGAGCAGTTGCTCGACGACCTGGCCGAGACCGCGTTGACCGACACCCGGTACGGCGTGGTCGGCCTGACCGCGCCGGAGTTGGTTGAGGCGCCGGCGGAGCTGCGCCGGGCCGACGGGGAGAGCGTGTATCGGCCGCACCGGGCTGAGCGGTATGCCACCGCGGCGCATCTGGCCGCTGAGGGGCGGCTCGAGGACGCGGCCGCTGAACGTCGGGCGCCGTCGATGTCGGTGGAGCGGGTGGACGAGTTGGTCGCCGACGCGGGGCTTGGTGGGGACCAGTACGCGGCGGTGTTGGGCATCCTCACCTCAGGCCGTGGGGTCGATGTATTGATCGGCCCGCCCGGCACGGGCAAGTCCTACACGGTCGCCCAGCTCGCGGCAGCGTGGGAGGCCGAGCACGAGACGCCGGTGCTGGGTCTGGCCACCAGCCAACGCGCCGCTGACGTACTGGCCGAGGAAGGCGTCGCCAACACCGCCAACCTCGCCAAGTTCCTCCAGGCGCAAAAGCACCTCGCTGCCAGTCGTGGCGTCAGCCCCCAGTACCGCGTCCAGTGGCAACTACGCCGGGGCCAACTCGTCATTGTCGACGAGGCCGGTATGACGGGCACCGACGACCTCTCCGCGGTTGAGGCCGCGTGCAGGGCTGCTGGTGCGAAGCTTGTCCTGTCTGGTGACCCGCAGCAGTTGGCGGCGGTGGGCGCCGGCGGTGCCATGCGCCTGTTGAGCCTGGATTCTGGCCAGCCGGTCTACGCGTTGCATCAGGTGCGCCGGTTCTGTGAAGGCTGGGAGCGGGAGGCGTCACTGCGGCTGCGTGACCACGACGCGTCGGTGTTCGCCGAGTACGACCGGCACGGGCGCATCCTGGACGGCACCGAGGAGCAGATGACCGCTGCGGCGGTGCGTGGCTACGTCGCGGACACGCTGGCCGGTCGGCGCTGTCTGCTGATCACAGCGACCAACGAGCAGGCCGCCACGGTGTCGGCCCAGGTGCGCGAGCAACTGGTCGCGCTTGGCAAGGTCGAACCAGGGGGTCTGCCGTTGCGTGACGGCACCCGTGCTGGTGCCGGGGACCGGATTCAGGCCCGCCGCAACACCCCCCGGTTGGTAGGTGAGGATGGGCACCCGGTGACCAATCGGGACACCTATGTCGTGCTCGGTCGAACCGGAGCCGGGGAACTGGTTGTCCGCCGGGACATGGGTGCGTGCCCGGACGGTTCCCCGAAGTGGGGGCCGATGCTGACCCTGCCCGCCGACTACGTCAGTCGACATGTCGAGCTCGCCTACGCGATGACTGAACACGGTGCCCAGGGCAAGACGGTGGATGCCGGGCACGCCTTGGTCAACGAGCGGACCGACGCGCCCGGGCTGTTGGTCGGTATGACCCGTGGCCGCGCCCGGAACACCGCCTACGTGATCACCTCTACTTCTGGCGAGCACCAGGTCGACCACGACCCGCAGGCCCGCACTGCTGTGGACCCGTTGACAGTCCTTGGTGGAATCCTCGCCAGCGCCGAGGTCGACAAGTCGGCCAGC
>DATCXL010000551.1:0-6499 GCA_036565825.1 Mycobacteriales bacterium | reverse complement strand
CCGCGGCGTTGGGTGCCCTGGCCATCGCAGCCGGACTGCTGACCTACGGCTTCCAGTTCTGGGTGCCGACGAACCTCCAGAGGCTCGGGCTCACCGCCGTCACCTCCGACTACATCCTGCGGGACTCGGCGCTGCTCGGCCTGCCGCTCACCGTGCTCGTCGCATTGCTCTACGGCTTCTGGAGCAGCCGCCACACCATCCTGTGCCTGTCGGTACTGACGCTGCTCGGCGTGGTGGCCTTCGCGGTGTGGAGCGGGTCGCTGCGCGACGACCGCTTCCTGCTGACCGTCCTGCTGACGGTCCCGCTCTCCGGGATCGGCTCGGTCATCGCCGCGGTAACCGCCTACAGCGCGGAGATCTATCCCACCCGGGTCAGGTCGAGAGGAACCGGGCTGGTCGCCGGCATGACCAAGGCCGGCGGGGTCCTGGTGCTCGGACTGGTGGTCGCAGCCGCAACGACCCCGTCGATCGGCGCGACCGCCCTGATCGGCGTGGCGCCGCTGGCCGTTGCGGTGGTCCTCTTCGCCTGGACCGCACCGGAGACCGCCCGGCGCGGGCTGGAGGAGTTGAGCTTCTCCCGGCCTGAAGACGTGGGTTCCGCCGGGCGCCGGTGACGGTGTACGCGGCCGTCGCCTGTCGGTCAATGGTCGACAGGCGGTCACGGTCCGTGTCGCACCGCGCCGGGTTGTCGGGCCACCCGGCAAACGGTGACCTCGCCCGACAGCCGCCGCCGCGACGAGGCCACCGAGCGGGCCGCGGTCGCCGGTTCATCCCCCGCGCCGATCATCAGGCTGGTGAGTTGGGCCTCGAACAGGCGGTCGGCGCTGTACGGATCGATGAGATACCCCCCGAGTTCCAGGGTGACCAACCCGTGGATGGCGCTCCACATCTGGTGCGCGACCAGTTCGGCGTCCTCAGGCCGGAGTCGGCCGACTCCCGCGCACCGGATCACGCAGTCGACGACGTTGTGCAACGTGTAGCGTCCGTGCTGCCTGTCCTCCTCGGTCAGCGAGAACCCGCCTAGCGAGGAACCGCCGAACATGACGGTGTACAGGTGCGGGTTGGCGACCGCGTTGTACCGGTAGGCGCGGGCCAGCAAGGCCAGGTCGGCGACCGGGTCGGTGGTCTGCTCGACTCGGGTCAGGTAACCCTGTAGCCGGGCGAAGCCCTCGTGCACAATCGCCCGGACGAGCCCGTTCATTCGCCCGAAGCGGGTGTAGATCGCCATTGTGGAACTACCAGCACCGGCGGCGACCCGCCGTGCGGTCAGCGCCTGTGGCCCCTCGGTGGCGAGCAGTCGGGCGGCGACGTCGACCAGTACCTGACGAACATTCGGATCGGACCGGCGAGGACTCATGTCGCGGCCAGCCAGTCGCGGGTCGACGGGCGCGTCCTCGACCGGTCGCGCCAGCAGGACAACCGGACCGTCGCATGGTGGATGGACGGTGGTGTGGTCATCATCCGCGGCCCGCCGCCGGTGTTGGGTGGAGGTTGCCGGCGGCGTCGAGGTCACGGTGGAGTACAGGACGGCACGCAGGACAACGGAAGGTTCGGGCACGCGGCGGTGGCGTGGTCCTCACCACGCCACAGTCCGGGCACGTTCGCGGGAGGGCTGTCCGCGGTCAGCGGTGGACAGCCGCGCACCCCGCCGGGTGGTCCCGTAGGCCGGCCGCTGGCCGATCTCGCTGAACCCGGCATCAGAGCTGGACCGTGCCAGGCGGCAGCCACGGAGCATCCCCGCCAGGTTGGAGTCTTCGACGACGACCACGCTGATCGTGCACGACGGGGCGGTGGTGAGTTTGTGTGGGCCGCCGCGGCGCGAGTCAGGCACCCGGTGATGCACCCGGTCACGGGCCTTGTTGGCCCGGTGCCACAGGTTGGAGGGTCGCCGTTCGGTACGACGGTCCGGGTCGCGACGCAGGGACACCGTCCGGCCGGCACGTCGCGGGTTGCGGCGTGTCTGATGCCGGTGGCGTGGGCTCCTCACTGATCGCTGCTCATCGGACGCGCCCGGTACCGGCGTGGACAGCATCGCCAGGACGGTGAGTTCCACCTCGACCCCTGCCGTCGCACCCGGGCTGCCTGGTACCCCGGAACGGCAGGGTGGTCCGGGCGGGGACGGTCGGTCGGTAGGCGACCGGTACGGGTCGTACCTGGTCGGATGCCGACCGGGTACGACCTGGGCTGGGACGCTCCATTCGAGACGGACCGGGACGCCGCAGTCGACGATGACGCCGCACGCCTCCGTGGTACCGGCACGTCGTGCCGGATCTGACAGCGGCGGACGTGGTGGGCGACCGCATGCCAGCCGGTGTGGGAGTCTCGGAGTCACACTGGCGTCCCCACATGGGGGCGGCTCCCCTCGGTCATCGGGCCGCCGATCGCGGTGGACCGGTCGACGACCAGCACGGCCACCGTGCGGCACAGTTGGTTGCTGGGCCTGGCCGTTGTCGGCGTCGAGTGGCGGCAGATGTTGCTGGCCGCGCCGCGGTCATGATCGACGGGTTGGTCACGACGCGCCGTTGACTGACACGCCACGTCGAGGATAGGACAACGAACGCTCGGGCCTTCTTCGATCCTGCGCGACCTGGCGGTTCGGTGGTGCTCTAGCCAGGGACTACAGCGGCACGTTCCCGTGTTTCCGTCGCGGTGCGGGCAACCGCTTGTCACGCAGCATGGCCAGCCCGCGGGCCACCGCGGCCCTGGTGTGCGCCGGGTCGATCACATCGTCGACGAGACCTCTTTCGGCGGCGTGGTAGGGGTTCATCAGTCGGTCGGCGTATTCGTCGAGCAGTTTCGCGGTCAGTGCCGCGGGGTCGGCGGCGGCGGCCAACTCCTTGCGGAACAGGACGTTGACCGCGCCGTGGGCTCCCATCACCGCGATCTCGTTGGTCGGCCAGGCGAACGAAAGGTCCGATCCGATCGACCGGGAGTCCATCACGATGTAGGCGCCGCCGTAGGCCTTACGCACTATGACCTGGACGCGGGGTACGGTGGCCTCGCAGTAGGCGTACAACAGTGTGGCGCCATGCCGGATGATGCCCGCGTACTCCTGCTCGGTGCCGGGGAGGAACCCGGGTACGTCGACGAGGGTGACCAGCGGAATGCCGAACGCGTCGCAGAACCGCACGAAGCGCGCCGCCTTCTGCGCCGCGGGGATGTCCAACACGCCGGCGAGCACGATGGGCTGGTTGCCCACCACACCGACGACCTCGCCGTCGATTCGGGCGAGCACGCAGACGATGTTCTGCGCCCAGTCCTCGTGTACTTCGAGGAAGTCACCGTCGTCGACCAGTTCGGTGATGACAGACCGCATGTCGTAGGGCTTGTTCGGTTCCACCGGGACGATCTCGGCCAGCCTGGACCGTTGGTCGTTGGCAGCATCACGCGACGGTAGTGCGGGTGGTGGCTCCAGGTTGTTGCTCGGTAGCAGCGAGACCAGGTATCGGACATCCCGCAGGCAGCTCTCCTCGTCGTCGTGTACGAAGGTGGCGACACCCGACCGTCCACCGTGGACGTCTGTGCCCCCGAGATCGTCGTGGTTGACCCGTTCGCCGGTCACCGCCTCGACGACGTCCGGGCCGGTCAGATACATCCGGGCCGTTCCGCGGACCATGAAGGTGAAGTCGGTCAACGCGGGGGAGTAGGCCGCCCCACCCGCGCACGGCCCGAGCACGACGCTGATCTGGGGGATCACCCCGGAGGCTGCCACGTGGCGGCGGAAGATCCCGCCGTAGCCGTCCAGGGCCAGCGCACCCTCCTGGATCCGGGCTCCTCCGCTGTCGGCCAGGCCGATGAGAGGCGCGCCGGTCTTCAGGGCGAGATCCATCACCTTGTGGATCTTCGCCGCGTGTGCCTCGCCGAGGGATCCGCCGAAGACGGCGAAGTCCTGGGCATAGACGAACACCCGCCGGCCCTCGATCGTCCCCGAACCGGTGACCACGCCATCGGTGTGGGGGCGGTGCCCGCCGATCTTGGGGCCCTGCGCCCGGTGCCGGCGGAACATGTCGATCTCAAGGAACGAGCCGGCGTCGAGTAACAGGTCCAGTCGCTGGCGGGCGGTGTGTTTGCCCAGTGACCGCTGCCGTTCGACGGCGTCGGCACGCCCGGCCACCACGCGGTCGTGTAGCAGGTCGCGTTGGTCGCGAAGGGCCCGCATGGAACGCAGGTGCGGTGCGCGCGTCGGGTGCTGGTTGGCCGATCCGGTGTCGGGTCGTGGATGGGGTACGGGCACCAGGTCGAACCGCGCGGCGCTCACCGGATCACCTCCCACCGGTGTGGGTCGGTGCCGGCGGCCGTTCGAAGCGGGCCGGGTGCCTGCTGTACCCCGGATCCGTCGCGGCCGGACGGAGGTTCCAGGCCGCATCTTCGCGGGGGTCGGCGACCGGGTACGCACCGGCAGATCCGGTGCGTACCGGTCAGGCTAACCAACATCGGCCCGTCTCCCCGCGCGGCCGGCCGGCCCCGGCCGGCTGCTGGGCGGGCGACTGCGACATGACCTGGTGGAAGTCGCCGCCGAAGAACAGCAGGGCGGACCGGTCGGGCCCGTAACCGCAGCCGAGCACCGCGCCGAGGAAGATCGAGTGGTCACCGCCGTCATAGCACTCGGTCAGTGCACACTCCACCCACGCCAGCGAACCAGACAACAGCGGTGCGCCGGAGTACGGCCCGGCCACCCAGTCCACCCGGTCGAACTGCACCGCGCCCTGCGGCCGCCGCCGGTCGGTGAAGTATCGGGCAACCGCTTCCTGGTCGGCGCCCAACATCGACACGGCGAACCGTCGCTGCGCGGTGATCGCCTCGTGCATCCGCGCGGTACGCGCGACGCAGCACAGCACCAGTGGCGGGCTCAGCGACACCGAACCGAACGCGTTGGCGGTCATCCCGTGGCAGTGCTCGCCGCCCACGGTGAGAACGGTGACCCCGGTGGCGAACCTCGACATCACGGTGCGGAACTGCGACTGGTCCACCGCGGGTTGGCCGGGTCGGGGAGCCGGTTCCGGTTCCAGCGGGCCGGTGGCCGGGTGGACAAGCCGTCCGTTCTCGCCCATCTCACCGACCCCCCGCCTGTGACACGGGTAGGCCCGCGGGCACGCTGCCCGTCGACCCGAAGCCGTTGGGTGGGTCGGCGTAGGGAGCCAGCGCCGCGCGAAGTTCCTCTGGTACGCGGACGGGCACGGTGTTGGTGTTCGGCCCGCGCATGCACGCGATCCGCTGCCGTCCCCTGGCGACCAGGTTCTCCCCGCCCTCGGTCAACCGCACGTAGTCGAAGCTGAACTGGATCTGGGTCTGCGTCAGCTCCTCCAGCCGCATCCGGACCGCCAGCTCGTCGAACGCGGTGATCTCCGCGAAGAACTCACACTCGACCCTGAGGGTGAACAGCTTCAGGTCGTCCTGGAGCTCGGCCAGCACACCAGCCGCATTCTCCTTGAGGAACATCTCCCGGCAACGTCCCTGCCAGCGTAGGTAGTTCACGTAGTAGACGTTGCCGACCAGGTTGGTCTCCTCGAAACCAACGGTGTGACGGATCTCGTAGTAGCCGGGCATGTCAACCTTCCTTTCCCGCGAGTACCGCGACGACCAGCGGATCGGGTTGGTCGTTCACCGATGTCACCCAGGTGGCGATCACGGCATCGCCAGCGCGCAGCACCACCCACCCGTCCGGGTCGGTTCGCACGAAGGTGAGTGCCGGTGCGGTGATGCCGGCCTTCCGCAGGCACTCCAGCGCGGTCCACACCCTGGTGTTCGCCACCGTCCGGGACTGGCCGGGCTCGGCGGCGACCAGGTCGCGTACGGCGACCAGTTCGGGACCGAGCAACCTCGTCCAGGTTGCCTCGTCGCGGTCGGTCGCGGACTCGATGTCGCAGCCGAGCCGGCCACTGCCCACCACGACCAGGGTGAGTCCGGCACAGTGCGATGCCGACACGCTGGCGTCGTCGGACTCCGGCCTGCCGTCGGGGCGGTACCGCAGTCGGGCCGGGCGGCCCAGCGCCCGGCTGGCGGCCAACTCGGTCTGTGCCCGTCGGTCCGGCGTCTGGCCGGTGTCACCGGACACCGGGTCCGGCTCGACGACGACGGCGCGGCTTCCGCCAAGAACCCGCTCCAGGGCCCGCTCGAGATAGGGCCCGAGCAGTGCCGGCACCCACGGACCCGTACCGTCGCGCCGGCGCACGGCCCGTAGGGTGAGGCCTTCCCAGCGCTCCACCAACGCCCCGCGTGGGTCGCGTACGTCCAGGTCGTAGGTGTAGTTGTCGCCGTCGGCGGACCGTTCGCGTGCGTCGAGCACCACGTACTCGGCGTCGTGCGCGGCCCGGTCTGCCAGGTACAGCTTCTCGACCCCCGCAGGCAGCAGGGTGGCGTCCGGAACGCAGCACTGGATGGCGTGCATCGCGGTGTCCCTGGTGCCCGGGTCGGCGAGGAGTTGGTCCTGCGGCAGGTACGCGGCGAACCAGGGCGCGGACGAACTGGTGGAGATTTCCGCGACGGCCCGGCGGGCGGC
>DATCXL010000545.1:0-3303 GCA_036565825.1 Mycobacteriales bacterium | reverse complement strand
CGGTGATCTCGGCGAAACTGCCCGCGCGGCCGCCCCACCGGGTGGGCACGAAGTGCCGGGCGAAGCCTGCGTCGAGCAGGGCGTCGACAACGGTCCGGTCGAGTTGCCGGTCCGAATCGGCCCGGGCCGCCAACGGGGCGGCGAGGTCGGCGACCCGCTCGGCCGCCACCGACAGCTCGGGATGCGCGAGCGGATGGTTCAGCACCCTGACCACCTCCACGGTCACAGCGGACCGGTCGACACCGGCACGTTCGGTCGGGAACACGCCGGGTCGAGAATCGGCGCGGTCGCTCGAGGACAACTCAACTCACGCTGGTCCCGGCCCCAGCCCGTCGCGCACCGATCGCCGGTCGCCCCACCGGTTCTTGAGCACGCTTCGAGGCCGGCGCCGCAGGTTGCCAGGTGTCAGTGTCATTGGTTCCGCGTCCGCACGGCGACTGGAGGTACCGGGTGACCCGCCGCGTCGTGATCACCGGCATAGGAGTACGCGCGCCCGACAGCAGGGGCATCGGGCAGTTCTGGGACCTGATCTCCTCGGGGCGTACCGCCACCCGCCGGATCTCCTTCTTCGATCCCTCGCCCTACCGGTCGCAGGTCGCCGGGGAGTGCGACTTCGACCCGGTCGGCGAGGGGCTGAGCCCACGCGAGATCCGGCGGATGGACCGGGCCGCGCAGTTCGCCGTGGTCTGCGCCAGGGAGGCCGTGGCCGACAGTGGCCTGGACGGCGACCTGCCGGGCCCGCACCGGATCGGGGTGAGTCTGGGCAGCGCCGTGGCCGCGGCGACCAGCCTGGAACGCGAGTACCTGGTGCTCTCCGACCGTGGTGACAGGTGGTTGGTGGACCAGGACTACCTGTCCCCACACATGTTCGACTATCTGGTGCCAAGTGTCATGCCGGCCGAGGTCGCCTGGTCGGTGGGGGCCGAGGGGCCCGTCACGATGGTGTCCAACGGCTGTACGTCCGGACTGGACGCCGTGGGACACGCCTGCCAACTGATCCGGGAGGGCAGCGCCGACATCATGTTGACCGGGGCGTCGGACAGTCCGATCACCCCGATCGTGGTGGCCTGTTTCGACGCTATCAAGGCCACCACACCGCGAACCGACGACCCGGCGTCCGCGTCCCGTCCGTTCGACCGGTCCCGCAACGGGTTCGTGCTCGCCGAGGGTGCGGCCATGTTCGTACTGGAAGAGTACGAACAGGCCCGCCGTCGGGGGGCCCACATCTACGCGGAGGTCACCGGCTACGCGACCCGGTGCAACGCCTACCACATGACCGGACTGAAGCCGGATGGCCGGGAGATGGCCGAGGCCATCACGGTGGCCCTGGACGAGTCGCGGATCAACCCGGCCGACGTGGGGTACATCAACGCGCACGGTTCGGGTACGCGGCAGAACGACCGGCACGAGACGGCGGCGTTCAAGCGGGCTCTGGGTGAACACGCCTACGCCAGACCGGTCAGTTCGATCAAGTCGATGGTCGGGCACTCACTCGGCGCCATCGGTTCGATCGAGATCGCCGCCTGTGCCCTGGCGATCGAGAACGGCGCCATCCCGCCCACCGCGAACCTGCACGAACCCGATCCAGAGTGCGACCTGGACTATGTCCCGATCCAGGCCCGCGAGCAACGGGTGGACACAGTGCTGAGCGTGGGCAGCGGATTCGGTGGCTTCCAGAGCGCGATGGTACTCCGCCGGTCGGAGGTGGTGACGGTATGAACGAACAGACCCACGTGGCCCGGAAGCACGCGGCCAGGACGTATGTGACCGGGATCGGCGTGGTGGCGCCGACCGGCCTGGGCGCCGACCAGTACTGGAAGTCCACTCTGGATGGCCGTACCGGCATCAGCGCACTGACCCGGTTCGACTCCTCGTCGTACTCGGCCCGGTTGGCCGGTCAGGTACTCGACTTCGACCCGGCCGAGCACGTGCCCAGCCGCTTGTTGCCGCAGACCGACACGTCCACCCGGATGGCACTGGCCGCCTCGGACTGGGCTCTGACCGACGCGAAGGTCGAGCTGGACAGCCTGCCCGACTACCAGATGGGGGTGGTCACCTCCAACGCGTCGGGCGGATTCGAGTTCACCCACCGCGAGTTCGACAACCTGTGGTCGCGGGGTCCGAAGTTCGTCAGCGTCTACGAGTCGTTCGCCTGGTTCTACGCGGTCAACACCGGCCAGATCTCGATCCGACACGGCATGCGCGGCCCCAGCAGCGCACTGGTCGCCGAACAGGCTGGTGGTCTGGACGCGCTGGGCCACGCCCGGCGCACCGTTTCGCGCGGCACTCGACTGGTGGTCACCGGCGGCGTGGACTCCGCGCTCGACCCGTGGGGGTGGGTGTCACAGCTCGCCGGTAACAGGGTCAGCCACGAGCCGGACCCGGACCGGGCCTACCTGCCCTTCGACGTGGCTGCCTGCGGACACATACCGGGGGAGGGCGGCGCGATCCTGGTGGTGGAGGAGGCCGCCGCGGCCCGGAAACGGGGCGCCCCGCAGGTGTACGGGGAGATAGCGGGTTACGCGGCGACGTTCGACCCGCCGCCGGATTCGTCCAGACCCCCGACCCTGCGCCGGGCCGCCGAACTGGCCCTGGCCGACGCCGGTCTGCCTCCGGAGGACATCGACGTGGTCTTCGCCGACGCGGCCGGGGTGCCCGAACTGGACCGCATCGAGGCTGAGGCGATCGGGGGTCTGTTCGGCCCGAACGCGGTCCCGGTCACCGCACCCAAGGCCGGCACCGGCCGGCTCTACGCGGGCGGGGGACCGTTGGACGTGGTTGCCGCGTTGCTGTCCATTCGGGACGGCGTGATCCCGGCGACCCCCAACGTGACCGAACTGCCGGTGAACCACCCGATCGACCTGGTGCGCCGGACGCCGAGAAGCCAACCGGTCGGGGCGGCGCTGGTGCTGGCCCGGGGCCGGTGGGGATTCAACTCGGCGGTCGTCGTCCGGGCCGTGTCCGAGCTCTGACTGACGCCGCCGGTGCACCACCCGGTTCGAACCGTCCCGACAGGAGGCACCATGACAGAACTGACCGTCGAAGACCTGCGTCGGATCCTGACCAGTTGTGCCGGTGAGAGTGACACCGTCGCCGGTGGCGTCGACATCCTCGACACCGACTTCGACGACCTGGGGTACGACTCGCTGGCGCTGATGGAGACCGCCGCCCGGATCCACCAGGAGTTCGGTGTGCTGATCCCGGACGAGGACATCGTCGCGCTGACCACCCCGCGCGCCCTGCTCACCCTGGTGAACAGCGCCCCGACCGAGGGGAGCTGACGCCGACATGGCGGAGCCGCTG
>DATCXL010000508.1:0-2338 GCA_036565825.1 Mycobacteriales bacterium | reverse complement strand
CGACACCGGTTGCTCGCGGCGTACCGTCGCCGACGTGTCCGCGGTGGCCGACCCCAACACCGGCGTCGCGGTGAACGACACGTTCGGTGAGCCCGGTTTCCTGGTCTTCGGTGGCACCAGCGCATCCGCGCCGATCATCGCCAGTGTGTACGCGCTGGCCGGCGCCCCGGCCGCGAACAGCAGCCCGTCGTCGTTCCCCTACGGCCACACCAGCAACCTGTTCGACGTGACCAGCGGCAGCAACGGCACCTGCAGCCCGACCTACCTGTGCCGCGGCGGGGTGGGCTACGACGGTCCGAGCGGACTGGGCACGCCCAACGGCACCGCCGCGTTCGTCGCCGGTGGTTCGCCGCCGCCGCCTCCGCCGCCTGGCTGCACCGCCTCGCAGTTGATCGGCAACACCGGCTTCGAGACCGGGTCGATCTCGCCCTGGTCGTCCACCCCGGGTGTCCTGCAGAACACATCGACCGGTCAGATCGCGCACACCGGTTCCTGGTTCGCCTGGATGGACGGGTACGGCACCACCCACACCGACACCCTCAGCCAGACGGTCACCATCCCGTCCGGCTGCACCTCGGCCAGCTACACCTTCTGGATGCACATCGACACCGCCGAGACCACCACCACCACCGCGTTCGACAAGGTGACGGTCAAGGCGGGCAGCACCACGCTGGCCACCTTCAGCAACCTGAACCACATCTCGGGTTACGCCTCGCACACGTTCAGCCTGGCCTCGTTCATCGGGCAGACCGTGACGCTGTCGTTCAGCGCCACAGAGGACGTCTCGCTGCAGACGTCCTTCGTGGTCGACGACGCGACCCTGAACGTGTCCTGACCGGTCTGGCAGCCATTCAGGGCACAGGCACGTGAAGGGGCGGGGCGCTCGGCGCTCCGCCCCGGCCTGCTGTTCGGCGTCGGGCGTTTCCCTACCGCTCTGGTGGCCCAGGTCGGAACCCACACCCGTCCGAACGCGTCCAACCGATGCAGTGCACACCAACCCGAGGTGGTGGGCCATGATTCCGCGCTTTCCACGCGTCAGGGGGACGCTGGTGGCCGTGGTCGCCGTGCTGGGCCTGCTCGGCACCGGATGCGCCCAACCCCTCGACGGAAACCCGGCCAGGTCAACAGGTTCGGCCAGCCCAACCGGTTCGGCCGCTCCAACCGGTCCGGTACCGTCCGGCCCGGTGTTGACCCTGGACGGGGTGGCCCGTCGGGGCGTCGAACCAGGTTGCACGGTGTTCGACGCCGGCGAGCATGGGCTCTACCTGCTGCTGGGCGCTGGCGGGCGCACGCCTGACCAGAAGGCCATCCCGTTGGGTGTGCCGCTGCGCCTGCGTGGCGTGCGGGTGGACCAGTTCGTTTCCTACTGCCAGCAGGGCACCCCGGTCGAGATCGTCGACGTCACGCCTCGCAGAGCGGTTCACCCGTCAGAACTACGGAACATGTGTTGAACCGGACATGGCTGCCCTCCGTCCAACAGGTGTAGAGACCCCTGACAAAGGTGGGTGAAATATGATCTCCCGTACTCTCCGTTCATTCCGGATTCAGGCCCTGGTGGCCGTTGTGGCGGTCGCCGGAGCCCTGTTGTTTACCGGCACCGCCAGTGCCGACACAGCGACGGGTACCAGCGACACAACAACCACCACCACCAGCAGCACCAGCACCAGCACCAGCAGCACCGACACCACGCTCACCCTGGAGGGCATCGCCAGGAAGGGCGCCAGCCCTGGTTGCACCGTGCTCGACACGTTCGACGGTGCGTCCTACGAACTGGTCATGCCCAAGTACACGTCCACGACGCAGCGGACCCTCGCCCGAAGCCTCATGTATGGCTTCCCGCTGGGAGTTCCGGTACAGGTGCATGCCGAACCGCTTGACGGCGTGGCGACCTACTGCATGGAGGGCCCGCTGGTGCAGGTGATCGACTACACCCTGCTCTGACTGGTTGGTCAGGAATCCCCGAGGTGCTCCGGCTCCGACGCACCCACACGGGGGTGTGGGCACCTGGGACCAATCGCCAAGGCCATCCTCACGTCCGGTCCCGCCGCACCCGCGACCGGCGGCGGGACCGCTGATTCCTGATGTCCCGTGGCGCGACCGGTTGGTGTTTGTGACCCCGGTGGCGGTACCCGTTCCGACCCGACACAGCCCAGGATCGGTTTGGTGGCGACGGGACCGGACGGAGGGGATGGCGGATGGCGGTACCAAGAGTCGTGGTGGTGGGTGCCGGCGTGGTCGGGGCGGCGGTCGCGATGCGGCTGGCCGAGCGGGGCGCGGTGGTCACCGTGGTGGAGGCGTCGCGGCCGGGTGCGGGCACCAGCGGCGGCAGTTTCGGTTG
>DATCXL010000501.1:0-2504 GCA_036565825.1 Mycobacteriales bacterium | reverse complement strand
GACCAGCAACAGACCGAGCACGTCGAGCAGAGTCGTCACTACTTCACGCACCGCGACCCTCCTCAGTAGACGCTTTCGGCGATGTCGTAGTCAGCGGCCGGACCGAACAGCGCGAACGCGTGCCGGGCCAACGTCACCGCGACCAGCGGCGAGATGTCCACCGCGCTGTGCCGCCTGTCCCAACCCCACGCGTCCCCCAGTGGCCGCTTCTTCGCGCCGGCCAGTGCGTCGTTCAAGTCCGGCTGGTCCAGGTGCCGCACGCGACCCTCGACGACGTCGTCATACAGCGCCCCGCACGCCTGACCGGCCTCACGGGCGTTGACGATGTGCACGTCGATGCCACGGTCTTTCAGGTCCGGCAGCAGGGCACCGGCCGGGCCGGCGGCGTCCAGGGTGACCGCGCACGGCTGCCACTTCCCCATCAACTCGACCACCCGGTCGACCATCCATCCAGTCCCGTTCCGGTGGTCGACGACCTCCAGGTGGCCCAGGCCGTCACCCCGTCGGCCGGCCACGCCGATCGACCCCCACGCCCGATCCGGGGTGATGTCCAGGCCGAATGCGACCGGGTCGACCAACTGGCTGGAAGGGTCGGCCAGATCCCCCCACGTCTCTTCGGCGATGACGGCCCAGCCTTCGGCACCGTCACCGATCTGCACCGGCCACACACCGAGCCGCTCGCGAGCGAACCCGGCGCCACCGTTGTCCGTCATCGATCGGCGTTCGCGCTCGATCGTCTCCAGGCTGATCCGGACACCGAGCGCCGGGTTGGTGGCCGCCCACAGTGTCCGGTCGTCCATGTCGATCTGGTCGAGGTGGTCCAGGTCCCCGGCCGCGCCCCAGTCCCGGTAGCCCAGGGATGGATCCCCGCCAGCCAGCGCCCGTTTCCGCAGGGCGAACAGGATCTTGCCCGACATGCCGTCCAGCGGCGGCGACGACGCGTAGATGATCTGCGGATTCGGCCGCGCCGACATCGTGAACATCAGCGCCTCGTGCTGATCACCCGTGTAAGCGAACGCCTCGTCGATGAAGTTCACGTCACCGGAGAACCCGCGGCCGCTGGATTTGCTACGGGCGATGAACTTGAGCCGCTGCCCGGTATCGAGCCGCTCGAGACCTTCCTCGCCGTTGGTGTTGGAGACCTTGATCGGGATGCCATCAACGTCGATCAGCGTGTCCGACACTCGCTCGCCGAGGTTCCGCAGCAGTCCCAGAACCCTGCGGAAAGCCTCCATCGCGGTCTTGTACTCGTGAGCCGACCACATCAGCAGTTCTTCACCCAGCAGGAACAGTCCGGCGAGCGCGCGGCCTTCGAGAATGCCACCCTTGCCGTTTTGTCGCGACACCATCTCGACGTACTCGAAACAGGCCCACCGGCCATCCGGGCGGATCGCCAGCATCTCGTCCAAGGCGTCGGCCTGCCACTGGTCCGGCACCTTCCCAGCCCGCCGCAGAAGCTCTACCGCCTCCGGGCCATAGGTCTCCGCGTAGGACGGGTGGACGTCAACCCGCGGGCGCTCCGCGCCGCGCAGCGATCCGGGCGGACAGGTCAGCAACACCCGACGCCCCCCTCCCAGACACGCCGCCTGAACTGGTACCCGACCTGGCCGGCCGCGCCGACTGCCGCAGTTCGGCCACGAGCTGCTTGAGCGCCACAGCCTGCTGCCGGGCCTCAGCCAGCACCCGGTCGACCACCACGGTTACCTCGGTGCCGCCCTCGTTGGCCCGAAACCGCATCCACGCCGGATCGGCGGAATCGACCAGGGCCCGATCGAGCCGATCCAGCCGGTCCGCGATCCGACACGCCTCCTCAACCAGCACCAGGTGCGCCGGACCCGGCGTCGACTCGACCAGCGCCGCCCACAACCGGCGACCACGGGCACCCAGACCGATCGGCGCCGCCGGACCGGACCCAGCCGACCCACCCGTAACGGGCGTTACGCCGTCACACCCCCGGCTCGGATCGCACAGCGAGTGATCCCCACGCTTGTGGGCCCGATACCGGCGCTGCCGCTCCGCAGCGGTCGCCATCGCGCCTCCAGGATTCGAGCGGGGGGAGAGAGGGAGCCTTTGATGAGCGAGGTCTCCCGAACGATCGGTTAAAAACGGATATTCCTACCATTGGCGGGATGTCTTGGGCTTCGGCAGTGTCATGCGGTTGCCGCGTCGGCTGTTGCATGAGTGGTGTGCGGCGCGCAGGTTGCCAGGGTCGAGGGGGGCGCCACCCTTGGACAGGGGCGTGATGTGGTCAGCGGTGGTTGCTCCTGGCAGTCCGCACAGCCAGCAGATGCCCTGGTCTCTGAGGATGACTGCGGCTCGGACTCGTCGCCAGGGTCGGCCTACGCGCCCCCGCCCCCTGCCCCCGTGGTGTGCCATGACTACCCCCAGATGGTGCGTGGGGGTGCTCCCGGGGTTACACCGTGGCTACCCCTCGTGGGTGTCGGTCGGGGGTTTCTTGACGGTCTCCCGGAGGTCGGCGGCGCTCTCGCGGGCGAATCCAGGGA
>DATCXL010000492.1:0-6221 GCA_036565825.1 Mycobacteriales bacterium | reverse complement strand
GAGCGGCTGCCGGCCAGCCAGGGGCCGCCCGAGCCGTCGGTTCCGCCCCCGCCGGACGAGTGGATCCGTCGCCTGGGAACACTGCCACTGCTGTACCAACCGGGCGACAGGTGGATGTACAACACGGGCTCCGACGTGCTTGGCGTACTGATCGCGCGGGCCTGCGGTCAGCCGCTGGAGACGTTCCTGCGCGAACGGGTCTTCGAACCGCTGGGCATGTCAGACACCGGGTTCAGCGTGCCGGCGGCCAAACTCGACCGGCTGGCGACCGGTTACTCGCCCGATCCGGACACCGGCACCTTCGAACTGTCCGACGAACCCGTGGGCGGCCAGTGGAGCCGTCCGCCGGCGTTTCCGTCCGGGGCCGCCGGCCTGGTCTCCACCGCCGAGGACTACCTGACCTTCAGTCAGATGATGCTGGACAACGGCAGATACCCGGGCGGACGTCTGCTGTCCAGGCCGTCAATCGAGACCATGACCGCCGACCATCTCACGCCGGAACAGAAGGCGACCGCCGACCTGCTCCCCGGCTACTTCGACAGCCACGGCTGGGGATTCGGGGTCGCGACGGTCACCAGACGCGACGACGTGGCCGGGACGGTGGGAAGTTACGGCTGGGACGGCGGCCTGGGCACCTCCTGGTTGGCCGATCCCGGTGAACAGATGAGCACCATCCTGCTGACCCAGTGCGCCTGGACCTCCCCCAGCCCCCCGGACATCTGCCTCGATTTCCAAACCTGCGCCTACCAGGCGATCGACGACTGACTCCGCCGCGGCCCCGGGTGGTCGGGCATGATCCTGGAGCCTGGGCTTCGCCCCGGCGAGGGCCTCGAACCAACCACCCGGTCCGCGGTCGAACCGGTCAGTCGGCGAGGTTGCCCAGAGCCGCGGTGAGCCGCGCACGTGCCTGCTCGGCGACGGAGTTGAGAGCCGAGTCTCCGGCGCCTGAAGTAGCATTGCTCTGACAACGGAGGCGCCGGAACATGGACACCGAGCGGATGGAGAAGCTCTTCCGGTCTCTTGCCCAGCTGTTCTGCCGGGCAGGTCACGGGACGCGGCCGGCGGGGAGTCCGGTCCAGCGGAGTGCGGATGGACGGCGGGCGAAACCCGGGACGGTGTCACCGCGTGGCCGGATCGTTCCGGTCGTGTGTGGGGTCAGGCTCGATGGGCGAACTGTGCAGGCCGCGATCACCGATGCCCGGATGGCGGTACGAGAGTTCGACGGGGCCCGCCAGTGGCTGGCCCGAGAGGTCCGGCGGGCGGCGATGTCAACGACGCCGGCGGTACCGATGGCGCCCTTCGCCGCCGAGGTCTGGGTCTTCGACCGTGACCTCACCCAGGTGCTGCTGGTGAGGCACCGCTGGCGGGCCTGGGTCCCGCCTGGCGGGACAGTGGAACCCACGGAGACGCCTCGGGAGGCAGCCGCCCGCGAACTGTTCGAGGAGACCGGCGTCAGGGCAGACCTGTTACCGCTACCCGCGGCTGTCGCCGTGCGTTCCTACCGCCGTGACTGGTCGCCGACCCTCGGGCTGTCCTACGCCGCAATCGTCGACGCCGCCGTCCCGCTCGCCCCGGAGAACGGACAACCAGCGGCCTGGACACCGCTGGACCGCGACTGGCAGACCTACTTCGCCGAGGACCCTGATCGGATCCGCTGGCACGCCAGGTGGATGGCCGACCAGTTGACCTGACCCGACCCCAACCGGTCGCGAGACGTTCACCGCCGCCACGCATTCATGTTTTCACGGGAAAACCGCACCTTCAACGATGCTTGGGAGGTGGGTGGCAGGCAGGTGGGTCGGGGTTGGTCAGAGGCCGAGGCGTTTGCGGACCCGGTCGAGTTCGCCGACCACGTCGTTCATGGTCCGGTCGAAGTTCTGCCGCATCTCGGTGGCCCGTTCCTCCATCGCCTGCCGGTCGGTGAGGTAGTTCATCGGGTCGCCGTCCGGGCCGAAGATCTCGCTCATCGCCTCCCGGTTCTGCTCGTGCAGGTTACGGGCCGCCTCGCCGATCACCCAGACGATCTTCTCGGCCAGTTCCTCCGAACCCATCCGCAGGGCGCGCGGGTCCAGGTGCAACTCGGTCAACCCGCCGGTCGCGGTGTAGGTGGCGCTGATCCGGCCGTCCTCGGTCTGCGCCTGCCCGCGCAGCGAGGACATCCGCTCCTGTAACTCACGCATCCGTGCGAACCGCTGCTGGGCCTCACCGACCAACCGGTCGACGTTGAGGTTGGCGAAGTCACCGAACTGCGTCATTGGCCTGCCTCACTGCGCGGACGCCGTGGTCCCGACGTCCTCGAACAATCGACGTTGCCCGGGTCGCCAGTGTCGGCGGCGACCACGTGGGACCACCACGGCGACGGACACGACCAGGCAGGTGGCCAACGCGGCGATCCCGGCCACCACCAGCGCGAGATCGCGGGTGTGGGTGTCTGGCGGACGCAGCGGTTGGATCGGTGGAACCGGCCGCGGGGCCGGCCTGGCCGCCGCCCCGCTGATCTCCTCCGGCAGCACCGCGGTGACCGCCTGGTAGGGGTTGACCACACCGAACCCGAGCGCCGGGTCGGTCCGCCTGTCCGCGGTCACCTCGATCCGGTGCTCGACCTGTCGGTAGTTCAGCCCGGGATGGTAGGACCGCACCAGAGCGGCCACGCCGGCGACGAACGGCGCGGCGAAACTGGTGCCGTCCTTGACGGTGTAGCCGTGAGCCGGTCCGGCCGCGGTGGAGGTGACGTGCACGCCCGGTGCGGCCACCGAGACCGGCGTCGCGGGGATCGTGAAGCTGGCGTGCTGGTCCTTCTCGTCGATCGCGGCCACGCTGATCACACCGGTGTAGCCGGCCGGGTACTGGGTGGTGTTCACCCCGTTCTTCTCGTTACCGGCGGCGGCCACGATCACCACGTCGTGCTCCTGGGCGTAACGCACCGCATCCCGGAGCACCGGCGCGTCTGCCCCGGTGATCGACACGTTCACCACCGTGGCGCCATGGTCGACAGCGGTCCTGATCCCGTCCGCCAGTAATCGCACCGTGCTCTCGCCGGTGCTGGTCTGCTTGATCGGTAACAGTCTGGCCCCCGGTGCCACCCCGGTGAAGACGACGTTCGGCCGGTGCAGATCCGCGCCGACGATGATCCCGGCCACCCGGGTGCCGTGGCCGTCGCAGTCACCGGTTCCGGTGCCGGTCAGGTCGACGGTGGGCAGCACGTGGCTGGGGTCGGACAGTTGCGGATGGTCGTGGTCCACGCCGCTGTCCACCTCGGCGACCAGCACACCCTGGCCCTGGGTGAGTGGCCACACCCGCTGGAAGTCCAACCGTTGCTGGCCCCACGGCTCGGTGCTGTTCGGTGACCCGCGGTCCTTGGGGTTACACGACTCGTCGACCCCTGGCGTGGCCAGCGCGCCGGGGGCGGTGAACACACCCGTGGTCAGGCACAGGGCGACCACACCCACCGCCGCGGCCAGTGGCCTCAGGCTCCTCATGACCCCTCCCCGACGATCCGTACGGACAAGCCTAACCGCGCCCCGACACCCCGACACCCGGCCAGAGGCCTCGGGTGAGCAATCCGAGCCTGACCGGCAGCAACCTCTCGTGCTGAAAAACAATCGCCCGGCGTGGGTCGCGTGTGTCGACATCGGGAAGGTGGTTAGGCTGGCCACGATGAGTACCACCGACCTGGAACCTTCGCATCATCGCGCCCTACCCAGCAGCGCTTCGTACTCGATCACGGTTCGGCTGCTGTCCGACACCGACCCCACCGTGGTGGGTCGGGCAGCCACCGCGGTGGCCGAGGCCGGCGGTGTGGTCACCGCGATAGACGTCGCGCACGCCCGGAACCGCAGTATCACCGTCGACGTGACCTGTTCGGCCACCGACGGTGAGCACGCCGACCAGATCGTGGCCGCGCTGCGCGCCGTGGACGGGGTGACCGTCCACAAGGTCAGCGACCGGACCTTCCTGCTGCACCTGGGCGGGAAGATCGAGGTCGCCTCCCGGGTACCGCTGAAAACCCGCGACGACCTGTCCATGGCCTACACCCCAGGCGTCGGCCGGGTATCGCTGGCACTGGCCGCCAACCCCGACGACGTGCGCCGGCTCACCATCAAGGGCAACAGCGTCGCGGTGGTCACCGACGGCAGCGCGGTACTCGGGCTGGGAGACCTGGGACCGGGCGCGGCACTGCCGGTGATGGAGGGCAAGGCCGCCCTGTTCAAACGGTTCGCCGGTATCGACGCCTGGCCGATCTGCCTGGACACCAAGGACGTGGACGAGATCGTCCGCACCGTCGAACTGATCGCACCCGGGTTCGGCGGGATAAATCTGGAGGACATCAGCGCGCCGCGCTGTTTCGAGATCGAGCGCCGACTGCGGGACAGGTTGGACATCCCGGTCTTCCACGATGACCAGCACGGCACCGCGATCGTGGTGCTGGCCGCGCTCACCAACGCGCTCCGCTGCGTACACAAGTCGCTGGACAAGGTGCGGGTGGTGGTTGCCGGTGCCGGCGCCGCCGGAACCGCGATCGTGACCCTGCTGCTCGAGGCCGGCGCCCGCGACCTGTTGGTCTGGGACCGGGAGGGCATCCTGTCCCGCGACGACGAGCGGCTGACCGGGCCCAAGCGGCGACTGGCAGAGGCGACCAACCCGGGCTGTCTGCGCGGCGAGTTGCGCGAGGCCCTCGACGGCGCCGACGTGTTCGTCGGGGTGAGCGCCGGCGGCATCCTGCCGGTGGAGTACCTGTACGCGATGAACCAGGACCCGGTGGTGTTCGCGCTGGCCAACCCCGACCCCGAGGTGGATGTGGACGCCGCGGCCAAGGCCGTGACGGTCCTCGCCACCGGCCGCAGCGACTACCCGAACCAGATCAACAACGTGCTTGCCTTCCCCGGGGTGTTCCGCGGGCTGTTGGACGCGCGGGCCAACGAGGTGACCACAGCGATGCTGCTGTCGGCCGCCAATGCGCTGGCCGGGGTGGTCGACGGCGACGCGCTCAACCCGTACTACATCGTGCCGAGCGTGTTCGACCCGAAGGTGACCCCGGCGGTGGCCGCCGCTGTCTCCGCCGCCGCCAGGTCCGGAGACTGACTCCAGTCCGACCCAGGTCGGTTCCTGGGTTGTGTCACACCCGGCGGTCATCATCGTCTGATGCATGAGACACCGGAGGATCTGGACGAACTCCAGCGGCTGCTCGACGAGTCGTACCAGCGGGGCGGTGCGCATCGGCGCAGCATCTTCACCGAGGCGCGGCGGGTGCCCGCCGCCGAGCTTCCCGGCCTGCTGACCGGGGTGCAGGTCACCCACCTGGCCACGGTCACCGCCGTCGGCGAGCCGCGGGTCGCACCGGTGGACGGGTTGTTCTACCGGGGGAAGCTCTGGTTCGGCTCAAGCGCCGAGTCGGTGCGGTTCCGGCACATCCGGGCCCGGCCGCAGGTCAGCGCCTCGATCGCACACGGCGAACGGTTCGCCGTGCTGGTACACGGCCGGGCACACGAGGTGGATACCGCCGACCCGGCTCTGGCGCAGTTCGTGGACTACCTGCTGGAGGTCTACGGCCCGGCCTGGCGGGACTTCGGTCCAGGGTGCCCGTACGCGTGGATCGAGGCGCGGCGGATGTTCACGTTCCGTCACCGGGACTGACCGCGACTCACCGCACCGCAACGCTGGCGACCAGATGCGCGTCAGTACGGGTGTGGAAGTTCGCCCAGTCTGGGGGGTCAGATGCGTTCTGATACGACGGGCCGGATCAAACTGGTGGCTGGCATGGTGCTCGTTCTCATTCTGATGATCGCCGGCATGGTGTTGATTACCAGGAGCCAGGGCGGCTAGACGATCGATTCCAGGCCCTCGCCAGGGCAAAGCCCCGGCTCCGGTGTCCCGCCGGAGGGGGCATGGTGCTGTGTTGCCCTCTGTGGGGGGAGCTTCGCTCCACGCGCCATCACAGTGAACAACAACGCGGTGGCCTGCGCGTCCCAGCCGGCGCGACCAACCTGCCCGCGCACCGTCAGGCCGACCCGGCGGGTCAGTTCGACCAACGCCCGGCTGCGTACGGACGGCCAGACCAGCCCGGCCAACCGGCGGGTGCCCAGCACCCGGGCCGGGGTCCAGCCCGGCAACGCCGTCCCGAGCAGCCCGCGTACCTGGTGGGACCGGTGTGCCAACACGATCCGGTCGGCCAGTACTCCGGCCGTCTCGCCGGCCACCTCCACGATCTCCGCCGGCTGCCC
>DATCXL010000474.1:0-6037 GCA_036565825.1 Mycobacteriales bacterium | reverse complement strand
CAGGTTCGAACTGGAGGACATCTCATGACCGCCGATCTCGCGGCGCCGCTCGGGCAGGTCGAGGGCAACGAGCACACCAGGCTCGCGGTGTACCAGGCCGGCGACCTCGGCTGGGTGCGCGCCAACCTGGAGCCGCTGCGGGCCCGGCTGCGCGACCACGGCGCGATCCTGCTGCGCGGTCTGCCGGTCGACCTGGACCTGTTCCACCAGGTCGTCCAGGAGATCGGTGGCGACCTGCTCACCTACACCGAGCGGTCCACGCCGCGCTCGACGGTTTCCGGGAACATCTACACCTCCACCGAGTACCCGCCGGAGGAGTCGATCCCGATGCACAACGAGAACTCCTACTCGGCCAACTGGCCGGGCCGGCTGTTCTTCCTGTGCGACACCGCGGCGGAAACCGGTGGCGCCACCCCGATCGCGGACAGCCGGGCGATGTTCCGGCTACTTCCCGCCGACCTGAAGGAGCGCTTCGCCGACGGTGTGACCTACGCGCGGGCGTTCCGTGAGGGCCTGGGTCTCACCTGGCAGGAGGCGTTCCAGACCGACGATCCGAGGGTTGTCGAGGAATACTGCGCTCGTAACGGCCAGACGGTCGAGTGGACGGACGAGGGGCTGCGCACCCGCCACCACCGGCCGTCCTACGTGGTGGAACCGCACACCGGCGACCTGGTCTGGTTCAACCAGGCCAACCTGTTCCACGTCTCCAGCCTCGGCGAGGAGGTGAGCGAGGCGCTGCTGGAGCTGTACACGGAGGCCGACCTGCCGCGCAACGCCTACCTCCGCGACGGCTTCGCCGATCCCGGCGACCGACCTGGCCACGATCCGTGCGGTCTACGACGAGGTGAGCTACGCGTTCCCGTGGCAGCCGGGCGACATCATCGTGATCAACAACATGCTGATGGCGCACGGCCGCGAGCCGTTCACCCGGCAGGCGCCGGATCCTGGTCGCGATGACGGGCTGACCCGGTCCCGGCGAACTGTCCACAATGCGTGATCGCTGGGATCCTCGCCGCCCCTCGGATGAATCGCCGGCGAACGTCTTGGCGTTGTCATGATCACGGGCTGTGGACGGCCTCGGGCAACCGAAACGGGCGTATCAGTCATACCCGGTTTCGGATCACACGTCGTAGTACAGAGCGAACTCGTGCGGGTGGGGGCGCAGTCGGATGGCGTCGAGTTCGTTGGTGCGCTTGTAGTCGAGCCAGGTCTCGATCAGGTCCGGGGTGAACACCCCACCCTCGAGCAGGTACTCGTGGTCGGCCTCCAGACTGTCGAGTACGCGGTCGAGGGAACCGGGCACCTGTGGGACACCACGGGCCTCCTCCGGCGGCAGCTCGTAGAGGTCCTTGTCGATGGGCGCCGCCGGCTCTGTCTTGTTCCGGATGCCGTCCAGACCGGCCAGCAGCATCGCGGAGAACGCCAGGTACGGGTTCGCAGACGGGTCGGGTACCCGGAACTCAAGCCGCTTGGCCTTCGGGTTGGCGCCGGTGATCGGGATCCGGCAGCAGGCCGACCGGTTGCGCTGGGAGTACACCAGGTTCACCGGGGCCTCGTAGCCGGCGACCAGGCGGCGGTAGGAGTTCGTGGTCGGGTTGGTGAAGGCCAGCAGCGACGGCGCGTGTGAGAGTAGCCCGCCGATGTAGTACCGGGCGGTGTCGGACAGTCCGGCGTAACCGGTCTCGTCGTAGAACAGCGGATCGCCGTCGTGCCACAGGCTCTGGTGACAGTGCATGCCCGAACCGTTGTCGCCGAACAGTGGCTTGGGCATGAAGGTCACGGTCTTGCCGTTGCGCCACGCCACGTTCTTGATCACGTACTTGAACAGCATCAGCTTGTCGGCCGCACGTAGCAGGGTGTCGAACCGGTAGTTGATCTCGGTCTGGCCGCCGGTGCCGACCTCGTGGTGGGCCCGCTCGACCTCGATGCCCACCTGGCCCAACACCGTGGACATCTCATCGCGGAGGTCGGCGAAGTGGTCGTAGGGCGGCACCGGGAAGTACCCGCCCTTGGGGCGCACCTTGTAACCGAGGTTGCCGCCGTTCTCCTCCCGTCCGGTGTTCCACGCGCCGGCCTCGGAGTCAACGTGGTAGTACCCGGAGTTCGTGGTGGTGTCGTGGCGCACCGAGTCGAAGATGTAGAACTCCGCCTCGGCACCGAAGAAGGCGGTGTCCGCGATCCCGCTGCGGGCCAGGTACCGTTCGGCCTTCACCGCCACGTTGCGCGGGTCGCGGCTGTAGGGCTCGCGGGTGAACGGGTCATGGATGAAGAAGTTGATGTTGACCGTCTTCTCCCGGCGGAACGGGTCGACCACGGCCGTGGTGGGGTCGGGCATCAACTGCATGTCCGACTCGTGGATGGCCTGGAAGCCCCGGATCGATGATCCGTCGAACGCCAACCCCTCGACAAAGACCTCTTCGGTCACGGCGGCGGCCGGCACGGTGAAGTGTTGCATCGTCCCGGGCACGTCACAGAACCGTATGTCCACGTACCTCACGTCGTTGTCGCGTAGGTAACGTAGGGCCTCGTCGGGATTGTTGAACATCCGTCCTCCGGGTGGCTCGTCGCGTTGGGTCAACCCTATGGCGGTCGCGTTGCCACGCCATGTCCCGATTGTTTCGGCCGCGTTACACGAACCACCTCAGCCCTGTGGGCACTTCCGCTCCGCCCGCGCTCCCCGAGGCCCCGCCGGAGGTCCTGCCGGGCTGTCCTCAGCCGGGGCCGGGCATGCCGTCACGGCCGGCTACCCTGCCAGGCATGGGCAGGATGACGGGGTCGTGGCTGTCAGGGCCTCACGAGGCCAGGGACGAGTCCGGCGAGACGGGATATAGCGCCCACCAGTATCACGGTGCTCGGTTGGGGTTGCCCGAGTCCGGCCAGGGATCGATGGCCACCGCCGCTGCCCGACTCGGCGCGTTCTGCGTGGATGCGGTGCTTTCCGCGTTGGTGGCCGGGCTGTTCACCGCTCCCGAGTTGCCAAGAAACTGGAGCCTGGTCGTGCTCGTCGCCAGCTATGTGGTGTTCACGTCTTTCTTTGGGCAAACACCTGGGATGCGGATTTTTGCGCTACGTATGGTACGAGTGGACAGGCCCGCACCGGTGGGTGTGCTGCGCGCCCTGACCCGCACGGTACTGCTGGTGTTGTTGGTCCCGGCGCTGATCTGGGACGCCGACGGCAGGGGCCTGCACGACCGGGTGGCCTCGACGGTGATCGTGCGCGGCTGACCGCCGCGAGTCCGACCCCAGCCGCCCTGAGGCGGCCGTCGGCGCTCAGCGGCGGCGGATGGTCCGCTCCATCCCGGACACCCGGGCGCCCTTGGGGATCGGCCCCTTGGGCATGCCGGTGCGGGTGCCGCCCAGTGCGGCCATCCGCTTCTCCAGGGCGTCGACCTGGGCCGGGGTGAGGTTGCGGGGAAGTTTCATGAAGTAGTTCGACAACCGGCGCAGGGACACCTCGTCCTCGTCCTCGCCCACGATGATGTCGTAGATCGGTGCGTCGCCGGCGACCCGTGCGACCCGACGCTTCTCCTGGGCCAGCAATCCCTTCACCCGGTGCGGGGCACCCTCGCCCACCAGGATGACACCGGGCCGACCCAGCACGCGGTGTACGGCGTCAAGTTGGGTGTTGGCCACTGCGGCGGGGGTGGCGTGCCAGTTACCCCGCAGCCCCTGGATGACCCAGGCGGCCGCTCCGGGCTGGCCCTCCACCTCGCTGAACGCAGCCCGCTGCGCCCGCCGGCCGAAGATCACCATGGCGGTGACCAGGCCGGCCAGCACGGCCAGCACCACGTTGATCGGAATCCAGCCGCCGAGCAGGGTGAGCGGCGTGAAGATCACCACGAAGGTCAGCGCGAAACCGAGCACCAGCCACGGCACCAGGCGTGGATCGCGCTGCCGGGTGATGGTGAACGCGGCGCGGATCTGCCTCCAGCGTTCGCGTCGGGATGGCTTGCTCGGCTTCGTCGCCTTAGCCGATTTGGTCGATTTCACCGACTTCGTCGGTTGTGATGACTGCGACGACTTTGCCGACTTGCCCCGTTGGTCCTTCGCCATGTTCCAAGAATAGTGGTCAGACGGTCTCGACTGCGCCCTGGTCGCGAGCGGTGATCGCCTGCCGGTAGAGCCGGCCTGCCCGATACGACGACCGGACCAACGGACCGCTCATCACGCCGACGAAGCCGATCGCCTCGGCCTCCTCGCGCAGTTCGACGAACTCCTCGGGCTTCACCCAACGTGACACCGGGTGGTGACGGGGTGACGGACGCAGGTACTGGGTGATGGTGAGCAACTCGCAGCCGGCGGCGTACAGGTCACGCATGGTCTGGCTGATCTCCGCGCGCTCCTCGCCCATCCCGAGAATCAGGTTCGACTTGGTCACCAGTTCGGCCGCGCGGGCCTGCCGCAACACGTCGAGCGAGCGGTCGTAGCGGAACCCGGGCCGGATTCGCCGGAAGATCCGTGGCACCGTCTCTATGTTGTGCGCCAGCACCTCGGGGCGGGTGCCGAACACCTCGGCGAGCAGCGGCGGCTTGGCGTCGAAGTCGGGGATCAGCAGCTCCACTCCACACCCGGGTACCGCGGCGTGGATCTGACGCACCGTCTCGGCGTACAGCCACGCCCCACCGTCGGGAAGGTCGTCGCGGGTCACCCCGGTCACGGTGGCGTAGTGAAGTCCCATCTTGGCCACCGACTCGGCCACCCGGCGCGGTTCGTCACGGTCGAGCTTGCTGGGCTTGCCGGTGGCGATCTGGCAGAAGTCGCAGCGCCGGGTGCACTGGTTGCCCCCGATCAGGAAGGTGGCCTCGCGGTCTTCCCAACACTCGTAGATGTTTGGGCAGCCGGCCTCCTGGCACACCGTGTGCAGGCCCTCGGCCTGGACCAGGTTCCGCAGTTCGGTGAACTGGGGCCCCATCCTGGCGCGCGTCTTGATCCACGGCGGCTTACGTTCGATCGGCGTCTGGGAGTTCCGTACTTCCAGGCGGAGCTGCCGGCGACCTTCGGGAACAACCGTCACGAATGCAGCGTACGCCGTGGACTTCCGCTCGATCAGCCCGGCCGCCGACCCCGCGCGCCAGCCCCGCGCGGCAGCCCGACCGGGCGTAAGACCGGTTCGGGCGCCGCATGTTCGACACCAGGCAGCACCAGGCAGGCGGAGTCGCGCCTCAGGCGGGCACCGCCGGGAGAGCCGCGATCGCCTCGGCCATGGCCTCGGTGGACAGTTCATGGTCGACCATGTCACCGGCGAGGTACTTGCCGTAGGCGGACAGGTCCAGGTGTCCGTGCCCGCACAGCGCGGTCAGGATCACCTTCTCCTCACCGGTCTCCTTGCAGCGCAGAGCCTCCTCGATGCACCCGGCCAGTGCGTGGGTCGGCTCCGGAGCCGGCACGATGCCCTCGGACCGGGCGAACTGGACGCCGGCCGCGAAGCATTCCATCTGCGTCTTGGATGTCGCCTCGAACAACCCCAACTCGTAGATGTGGGACAGCAGCGGCGACATGCCGTGATAGCGCAACCCGCCGGCGTGGATCGGGTCGGGAATGAAGTCGTGTCCGAGTGTGTGCATCTTCATCAACGGCGTCATGCCCGCTGTGTCGCCGAAGTCGTACGCGTACACACCCCTGGTCAGCGACGGGCATGAGGCCGGCTCGACCGCCCGGATCATTGGGTCGATCCGACCGGCGAGTTTCTCCCGGAGGAACGGGAAGACCAGTCCGCCGAAGTTCGAGCCGCCGCCGGTGCAGGCGATGATCACGTCGGGGGTGGTGCCGATCTTGGCGAACTGCGCCAGCGTCTCCTCGCCGATGATGGTCTGGTGCATCAGGACGTGGTTGAGCACGCTGCCCAACGCGTAGTTGGTGTCCGCGTTCTGCGTGGCGACCTCGACCGCCTCGCTGATCGCGATGCCCAGGCTGCCCGGCGAGTCCGGCTCGGTGGCCAGGATCTGACGGCCGGCCTCGGTCAGGTTCGACGGGCTCGGGTGGATGGTTCCGCCGAACGTCTCGATCATGACCTTGCGGTACGGCTTCTGGTCATAGG
>DATCXL010000469.1:0-4579 GCA_036565825.1 Mycobacteriales bacterium | reverse complement strand
GTCGTCCTGCTGGATGGCGGGATCGATGTGGGTGTAGCGCTGGTTGTTGAACACCCGGAAGTACCGGTCCAACCGGACATCTATGCTGGATGGCTGGATCAGGTCGGCGTCGTACGGCTCGATCACCACCCGTCCGGCGGCGAGCTCGGCTTTGACGTCCCGGTCTGACAGCAGCATGGGCGGACCCTAGCAACGGGCCGACCCGGGGCCTGTACAGTGGTGCACCGAACGCCACGCGGGTGTAGTTCAATGGCAGAACATCAGCTTCCCAAGCTGATAGTGCGGGTTCGATTCCCGTCACCCGCTCTGCCCGAGCCCTGCTGTTGGGCGCCGCTACAGCAGGACAAGCCCTTCGTGGTCGGCGAAGTCTTTGAAGTCCTTGACGTTCTGGGTTGCGAGTGGCAGGCCCTCAACCAGGCAACATGCTGCGATCCACGTGTCGTTGTCCGGCCGTGGCCGACCTCGGCGTACCGCTGCGGCGGACAGCAGACCCCACCGACGGGCGATCACCTGGTCTCAGTCGATGACCACTCGCTGGCTGATCCACAGGTCCAGTGCCCCGCGCCGACGTTGACCCCAGTCCCGCATCGCCGTCCACTTGGTTAACTCACCCACAGTCACGAAGGTGATCACCGGCACAGCCCCGAGAAGCCGCGCGGTCACCGACGCGGGCATCTCGCCCTTGACGCTCAAGGAGGCAATGTTTGTGTCGAGGACGGCGTAGCGCATACAGATCAGACAGAACCAGCGTGGCGAGCAACGTCGAGGTACTCAAGGAACTCCGCCAACTCCTCCTCGGACTCCCACACCTCCTCGTTCCGCAGCTCGTCAGCCGACCTCAACGGCCGCGCACCCTTGCGCCTGGCCTGCTCGTCCAACGACTCACGGGGCGCGCGGCGCGGCGCAGGCACCTGCTCCATACCACTGGACATCGCCTTCACCTCCTGCACGTCAGGCCCATCATCGCATCCCGTCGGCAGATCCTCGACCCGCCGACCCGTGGCGACGGGCACATGAAGGGCACGGATGAGGGGGTGACCGTCCACCCGTTCGCGTGGGACGCCTGGCGCTGACAATGTCCCGGACCCGCGGGACACCGGTGCGCTTCCCAGGCTGCCAGCCCTCCACGCCAGCCAGACCGGCCACCTCACCGACGCAATCGTCGTGGTCGACGCCGGTCAACAGCCCCTCCAACGCCCCCATCTGAACAACGGGTTCGATGCCGCCGAGTGCGACCGCATCGAACCCAGGGGCCGAAGCGGGTTCCGGTCCGTCCTCGATCGTCGCCGCAGCCGCCTCGTCGGAGCTCGCGGAGAAGTACACGCAGATCAGACTCACGGGGCGTGATCATGTCAGAGCCGCATGGTAGGGGCGGCCAAGCGCCCGCAACCCGGCAGCATGCTGGGGCGCAGGCGGAGAATCTCACCCATGCCGAGGCGGACGAGCATGGCTGGCCCAGGCGCGGACCTGCGACCTGGCGGCCGCCTGGAGCCAGTCAGTAAAGCGGTCACCGCTCGGAGCGGCCACGTTCCCCCGGCTACTGCCTTCCCCGTACCACCACACCTCGGGATCTGGCCCAGGCCCACGTAGAAAGTCGAAGTGGTAACCCTGGTGCATCAGGATGACCCGATCGGAATCTTCCAGCACGAAGGGTGATTCGTTTTCGGCAAGGAGTTCGCGTGCGGATTCCCACAGCCCCAAGATTACGGGGTAATAGATGTCGCTACCCTGGAAGAACCGTCCGGCGCCACCGCCGATCAGGGCGAGGAACAGCCGATACGCCTCAGGTAAACCGGCGGGCTGGTCCAGCTCTATCTCCCGGATGACATCCTCGGGCAACCCACGAAGCTCGTCCGGTGTTGCGGTGATCCCATCCGTGGTGATGGCCACCGCCGCGCGAACTCGCTCCTCCCAGCCCTTATCCGACATGCGTTTCCTCTCACTATCCCGGTACTACGAACGTACGCTGGTACGGCCACCAGTCACGACGGCTGGCACCTGTCGGCTGGTCGCGATTCTCTTACGCACCTCAGCCGCGGCCTGGTCATCATGACGGCCCACAGGACGGACCGACCGGGTCGATGCCACGGCGTCATCGTAGGTGCCTCGCCCGGATCCACCACACCTGCACCCTGGTCACCAGAGGAGACTCACGGTCGACGACGCCGGAAGGGAAAGGTTGCGGTGGGGAGGCACCATCTCGAGGACGACAACACCCTGCGGCGACGGTTGGGCCGCCTCCCCGTGGTTCGCCCGTTCGTTCGGATCTGGTCTCGTTTCCGAATGTGGATGGACCACGTCCGCGCGTGGTTGTTCACACCGGTGCGGGACAACCTGGTCATGGCGGCCATCGGTGCGGTCGTGGTGGTCATCGGGTTGTCCCTGGTCGTCTCCGACCGGGAACTGTTCGACTCCCTGATCACACAAGGAACAACGACCGAGGCCACGGTGATCGAGGTCTTCTCACGTGGCCACGGCAATCAGGGAGCCGAGGTGCGGTTCTCCGCAGGTGGACGGCAGTTCAGCGAGGACCTCGTCTACACGGTGCCCGGCGCCATCCACAAGGATCAGCGGGTCCTCGTCGTGTACGACCCGCAGGACCCGTCGCGGGTGGTGCTGACCAGCCAACTCGACCGGGTCCACATCATCGCAGACCATGTCCTGTGTGGACTGGGTACGGCGCTGACAGTCATCGGGCTGGGTCGATGGTGGGTCATGCGCCGTCGCCGAGTCCGACCAACCCAGACCCGACCCATGACCTGAGCCCATGCAGCGCCACGCAACGAGGAGCGACGCGTCGAGGTGCGGTTCGCCGAGCTCTCGATGAACGACCGCGTCCGAGGCCATGTCGAAACCGGGAAGACCGACCATACGACCTGCGCGCCCTGCACTGGATCAGTATCGACGAGACAGGTACTCGGCCCGACCAACAGCCATCTCAGAGTGCCGCTCGACCTCGTGCGCCGCGTACTTGATGCAATATGAGACCTATCCACGCTCCTGCCATGAGCCAACAAACCACACAGCGGTCTCGACATCGATCGGCTCATCGACCCAGGGCTGCACGATATTGGCGATCTGCTCGGTCATCGGCCACTCGTTCATCACCCAGCCGTTCTCCGTCACCTCGACGCACGCCCGAAGTGGCTCGACAACCTGGGGTGGCAACACCCAGAACCGCTCAAGGAAGTCGTTCACACCAAACTTCTGGACCACGTTGACTGTGAGCACAAGCCGGACACCAGCTTCCGGTCCACTGGCGGCCGTCCAAGTTCAGGCCGATGGCCGCCTCGCGCGACGGACGATCCGCGAGGTGCTGTTCCGGGTCGACCCGACCCGCCACGTCGCGGTTTCCGCCGCAGACCGGCGGCGTCAGCCGGAACGTGTCCAGAAGTCACAGGGATGACGGCCGGGTCGGAAGCCCTGGGCCTCAACCATGGCCACCGCCTCGGTGAAGCCGTACGCCAGAGCAGCCGGGTCGTGCGCGTCACTGCCGAACGTGATCGCTCTTCCGCCTTCTTCGCGCCACCAGCGAACGATCTCCGGGTGGAGCTGCCCCCGAGTGTTGACCTCCAACGCCCGACCACTGTCAGCAAGGCACCGCAAGGCATAACGGAACTCGTTCTGGAACGCGTTCGGATCGAACGGCCCGGCCTGCGCTGGCCAGTCACGGACCGGGTAGTCGATATGCGCGAGCACTGCGAACGCATCGGAGCTTCTGATCAGGCGGGCTACCTCGGCCAGGTAATCCCGAACGACCTCGGCGGCGTGTCGCTGCCGGTACAGGTTCGCCACCTCAGAGAACTGCCGGCCGATCGGCAGGCAGTGCAGCGAACCAAGCACCCGGTCAAACCGTCCGGCGTCGAGCAGTCTCGCGGCGACATCGCCGTGCCAGTGCGGTTCCCCCAGTTCCACGCCGCTGACGATGCGAAGGTCCGGGAACTGGTCGCGGCACCGCTGCACGCACTCCAGGTATCCGTTCAGATCCATCGTCGGCGGCGTCAGCGTCCCGTCTGGTGCGACGAACACCTTGAGATGCTCGTACTGATCCAGCTCGTCGGCGAGAACTGTCCATCTGGTGTAGTCCGCGTGCTCGGTGAACGCCACCGCGGGTAGACCCACGTCTACCGCACGCGCGCACGTCCGCTCCATCGAACCGTCCGGAGCATCCCAGGACCACTCGCTGTGAACGTGACCATCCGCGGGCAGCACCACAACGTCATCTTTTCACCCGGTGTCGCACGTGAGACCGGAGTGTGAAACGTGGCACGGAACAGGCACCGTTCGACGCCCACCCTCGCTGGATCCGTCCGTGGTAGATCAGGGGCGCCGTGCTTGCTCCACCGGCGCAGCGCCGGGCGCACCCCTGCGCCGGGTCTGTTTCTCCGACGACATACGGGAGCACAGCGAGGCGCACCTGCGACAACCGGGCCGCACCGCGTGGCAACCCGCCCCGGTGAGGTGGCGTTCTGAGGGATATGCGGATAGACCCCACCTTCGACACGTTCGTCGAAGGCAGATCCACGGCGCTGCTCCGCACCGCGTACCTACTCACCGGTGATCGCGGGCATGCCGAGGA
>DATCXL010000468.1:0-3331 GCA_036565825.1 Mycobacteriales bacterium | reverse complement strand
ACTATGACGGCTTCGCGTTCCACGGCGCCGAACCGGTGCTGACCACCCCGTCCAGCCACGGCTGCGTGCGGATGACCGACCCGGCCATGGACGAGCTGTTCGCCATGCTCACCCCCGGCGTCCCGGTCACCATCTACTGAGTTTTCGGGTGGGGGCTCAGGCGTTGTGGGCGTGCAGGGCGGCCACGATGTTGTCCGGGGTCAGCGGCAGGTCGCGTATCCGGACGCCCAGCGCGTCGGCGACCGCGTTCGCCACGGCCGCGACGGTGGGCCCGGCCGCGGCCTCGCCAGCGCCCAGCGACGGTTCGTCCGGTCGTTGGATGACCTCCACGTCCACCGCCGGCACCTCGGAGAACCGCAGGATCGGGTAGCTCTCCCAGGTGTCGCTGGTGATCCGGGTCCGGTCGAACCGCACCTGCTCCCTGATCGCCCAACTGGTCGCCTGGATCGCGCCGCCCTCGAACTGGTTGGCCACCCCGTCCGGGTTCACCGCCAGGCCCACGTCCGCCGCGATCGTCAACCGGCGCACCCGCACCTCGTGGATGGCCTCGACCTCGGCCACCACCGCGCAGTAGGCACCGACGTTCTTGTACCGGGCGAAGCCGATGCCCCGACCACGGGAGTCACCAGCCGGCGGTGAACCCCAGCCGGCCCGCCGGGCCACGGACCGCACCACCGCCTGCGACCGGGGGTCGGACAGGTGTCGGAGCCGGAACTCCACCGGATCGACACCGGCCGCCGCGGCAAGTTCGTCCATGAGTGACTCGATGGCGAACACGTTCGCGGTGGCACCCAGCGCGCGTAGGGACGAGGTGCGCAGCGGCATCACGGTCAGCACGTTGCTGGTGATCCGGTAGTCGGGGATGTCGTAACAGGGCACCGCGTTGCGTCCGGTGCCACCACCCGACGCCATCGGCACGTCCTCGGCCACCGGTCGTTCAGCACCAGGCTCGGCCAGCAGTCCCGCCGCCAACAGTCGGGACACCGCGCCCGGTGCCGCGCCACGGCTGGGCCGGTTCGAGTGCCCGTTGCTCCACAGCTCACCGCGCCAACTGACCACCCGGCCGTCGGCGTCCAGTCCGGCCGACAGCCGGACCGCGACCGCCGGACCGTAGGGTTCCCAGGCCAGTTCGTCCGAACGCGACCACTGCACCATCACCGGCCGGCCGGGTACGGCGCGGGCCAGCAGCACCGCGTCGAACGCGGCGTCGTCGGCTCCGTTGTGTCCGTAGGAGCCCGAACCCTCCACGTGGTGCACCACGATACGTCCGGCTGGGAGGTCCAGTACCCGGGCCAGCGCCGCGCGCAGCCCGAAGATGCCCTGGCTGTGCGTCCACACCGTCAGGTCACCGTCGTCCTCCCAGCGCGCCACCGCACACGACGGTGCGATCGAGGCGTGCGCGTGGAACGGCTTGCTGTAGGCGGCCGACACGGTGCGCACCGCGCGGGTCGCCGCGGCGGTGTCCACCCGTTCCGCGGGCACTGTCTGTTCGCTGGGCGCCGAGACCAGGAAGTCGTTCAGCGCGGCCATCTCGGGCAGGGTCTCCGGCTCGTCCCACCGGGCCACCGCACGCAACGCCGCCGCGGCGGCCACCGCCACCGCCTCCCGTTCGGCCACCAGGCCCAGGAAGCTGCCCTGTCGAACCACCGCCAACACCCCGGGCCGAGCCGGCACCGAATTATCGTCCACCCACGACAGTGAGGCGGCCGGCGAGGGTGGGCGGACGACTCGGCCGTGCAGCATGCCGGGCAGGGTCAGATCCGAGACGAACCGGGGTCGGCCACTGACCTTGTCCGGGATGTCCAGGCGGGGCAGTGCGGTGCCCACCACCTGGTAGCTGGCCGGCGGCCTGCCCGGTACATCGGGGTCGAACTCGACGTCGAGCGGACCACGGGAGGTCCCGCCACCGGCCAGACCCCAGTAGTTGGTCCGCACCTCGCCGTCCAGTGAGATCTGTCCGTCATGGACAGTCAGTTTCTCGACCGGAACATCCAACCGTCGGGCGGCCAGGTCGAGTAGCAGCGTCCGGGCCTGCGCACACGCGTGCCGCAGGGCGGCACCCGAGCGTTGGATCGAGGTGCTACCCGCGGTGAGTCCCTCGTCCGGGCCGTCTGTGGTGTCGGCAGGCACCATCCGGATGCGGGCTGGGTCGACCTCCAGTTCCTCGGCAGCGATCTGGGCCAGCGCAGTGATGATGCCCTGGCCGATCTCCACCCGGCCGGTGCGCACCGCAACGGTGCCGTCCGGGTCCAAACGCAGCCACCGGGACAGCCCGGGGTTCGCCACGAGACTGGGCGGCAGTGATCGGTTGGCGATCTGGGTCATGACATGGCCTCTCCGGCACGCAGCACGGCCCGCACGATCCGGTTGTGGCTACCGCACCGGCACAGGTTGCGGTCCAACGCGGCCCGCACCCGGTCCTCGTCGGCCGTCGGGTCGACGTCGAGCAGGGCGGCCGCGGTGACCAGGATTCCGGACAGGCAGTACCCGCACTGCGCGGCCTGCTCGTCGACGAACGCCTGCCGCAACGGGTGGGGGTGCTCGTCGGTGCCCAGCCCCTCGACGGTGGTCACCGCTCTGTCGGCGACGGCCCACAGCGGCAGGTCGCAGGATGTGACCGCCCGGCCGTCGACCATAACGTGGCAGGCACCGCACTGGCCGAGTCCGCAGCCGAACCGGGTGCCCTTCAGCCCGAGGTGGTCGCGCAACACGTACAGCAGTGGGGTGTCCGGGTCCGCATCGACACTGTGTTCGACGCCGTTCACCGTGATCGCGGTCGGCGTGACGGTTGTGCCCATGGCCTGATTCAACGCGATTTGCGGCGAACAGACCAGAGCCGTCGAGCAGAGTCGATGCGGTCAGCCGTGCGCCTTGGCCAACAGTTGCTGCGCGATTGAGTGGTCCTCACCCTCCTCGGGGATGAGTAGCGCCCCGATCAGGTACAGCGCGATGCCGCTGCCGCCGATGACGGTGAGGATCGCGACAGCCAGCCGCAACAGGTTGGAGTCGATGCCCAGGTACTGTCCGACGCCGCCACAGACCCCGAGCAGCATCCGGTCACTCTTACTGCGGCGGAGCTGTTTGCCCGGTGACCCGCTCTGACCGTCCGGCTCGTCCATGTCTGATCACCCCGTCCAGTTACGGTCGGTGGCCGGCACCGGCAGGTTGCCACCCACAGGCCGGGGCCACCGGCTCCCGGTCACACCCTGGCAAGAGTCCGGCCCGGTCGCATCCGGAAGGTCATTTCGGACCGATCCACACGGTGGGCGGCCGACCCGCTTCCGGGTCGTCTCGACGCGCGCCGCGGGCGGCCCGGAGATACCGTTGCCGC
>DATCXL010000464.1:0-7561 GCA_036565825.1 Mycobacteriales bacterium | reverse complement strand
CCGGCTAGGTCCCAACTGCGGTCGACCAGTCCGCGTAGGTCGCCGAACCCGGCGTAGGACGCCTCGTAGAGATCGACGTAGGAGGCCAGCCCGAGTTCCTGGAGTTGTTCACGGGCGGGCGCGAGCAGCCGACGTGGGGCGATCCACACCCCCGGGGCGTTGTTGCCGAACCCCAGCCAGGCCAGCCGGGAGCGCAGCACATGCCGGCGGTTGCGTTCGGTCTCCGGGACCGAGAACACCACCAGACCCCATCCCTGGTCGGGGTCGGCCGGCTGCGGCCCGGCGTAGATCCGTTCGTCGGCCTGGTCGAGTGCGGCCCGGGCAACCTCGGACAACGCGTAGCCAACCCGGCCGTCCCGGCGGCTGGGCAGCAACCAACCGCGGCGCTTGAGTCGTGAGATCGCCGAACGGACCGACTGCTCGTCCAGATCCAGGTCGGCCATCAGGTTGACCAGGTGCCAGACCGCGACCCACCCGTCCAGCCGGCGAACGAACGCGCCGTAGAAGGTGAGGATCAGCGACCTGGGTCGCGGTGCCGGCACGGCGACGTCAGTCCGGGACAACGGCCAGGCACACCAGTTCGACCAGCGCCGAAGGTTCGAACAACCCGGTCACCCCGAACAGAGCGGTCGCCGGGTAGTGCCGGCCCAGGTGGCGGCGGTGGGCCTGACCGAGGTCGGACAGCCCGGACCGGTACCCGGCCAGGTCGGTGGTGTAGATGGTCATGGCCACCAGGTCGCCCGGGCGCCCACCGGCCGCCCGCAACGCCGTGACCACATTGGACAGTGCCAGCTCGTACTGGGCGACCAGTGTGTCGGCCCGGAGGACCCCGTCCGGATCACACCCGATCTGGCCACCCAGGTACACGGTGCGACCGGGCGCGGCGACAACGGCGTGCGCGAACCCCACCGCGGCGGGGAGTTCGGCCGGATTGATGATCCGGTGTGGAGTGTTCATGGCGTGGGTCTCAGCGTCCCTTCCACTCGGGTGGACGGCGACCGGTGAACGCCGCGTGGAACTCGGCGTAGTCCTCGCTGGTCATCAGCAGCGCCTGGGTCATCGCCTCCAGTTCCAGCGCACCGGACAGCGGCAAATCCAGTTCGCGGGACAGTAGCGACTTGGTCTGCGCGTAGGCGAACGCCGGACCGGTGGCCAGCCGGCGGGCCAGGGCGGCAGCCCGGTCGTCCAGCTCACCGTCGTCCACCAGTTCGCTGACCAGGCCGTAGCGGTCCGCGTCGACCGCCGGCAGGTCGTCACCGAGCATCAGCAACCGGGTGGCCCGGCCCAACCCGACCATCCTGGGCAGCAGGTAGGCCGAGCCCATGTCGGCTCCGGCCAGACCCACCCGGGTGAACAGGAACGCGAACCGGGCCGACCGGGTCATCACCCGGAAGTCCGCGGCCAGTGCGATCACCGATCCGGCACCGGCGGCCACCCCGTGCACCGCGGCGATGATCGGCACCGGGCACTCCCGCATGGCCTTGACCACCGCACCGGTCATCCTGGTGAAGTCCAGCAGTTCGTCGGACCGCATCCCCAGCAACGCGCCGATGATCTCCTGCACGTCCCCGCCGGAGCAGAACGCGCGCCCGTCGCCGCGGATGACCAGGGCCCGGGTGTCGCCGCGCTGCGGCAGTTCGTGCAACAGGTCACGCAGGTCGGCGTAGGCGGCGAAGGTCAACGCGTTGAGCTTGTCCGGGCGGGTGAAGGTGAGGGTTGCCACCTGGCCGTCCCGTTCCAGCCGAAAGTGCCGCCACTGTTCGGTGAACCCGGCCGAACCCTGGAACGGACTCATCGACGACCACCCTTCGTTCGAGACCTGACCAACTCCCGCGCGATGACGGTGCGCTGCACCTCCGAGGCCCCCTCGTAGATGCGCGGCGCGCGCACCTCCCGGTAGAGGTGTTCGAGCAGGTGTCCGCGTTGCAACGCCCTGGCTCCGTGCACCTGCACCGCGGCGTCCACGACGTACTGCGCGGTCTCGGTGGCGAACAGTTTGGCCATGGCCGCGCGGCGGGTGAGATCCGGGCTACCCGCCTGGTAGGCCTCGGCGGCCGAGTACACCAGCAGTCGGGCCGCCTCGACCCGGGTGGCCATCTCGGCCAGGCTGTGCGAGACGGCCTGCAGGTTGGCCAGCGTTCCGCCGAACGCCCGCCGCGACGTCGCGTGTTCGATCGAGGCATCCAGCGCGGCCTGGGCCATGCCCACCGCGAACGCCCCCACCGACGGGCGGAACAGGTCCAACGTCCGCATCGCCACCGCGAACCCACCGCCCAGGTCGCCGAGCAGTTCGGCGGCCTCCACCCGGACCCGGTCGAAGGTCAGTCGGCCGATGGCATGCGGCGCGAGCAGGTCCAGCGACTCACCGCCCAGGCCGGCCCGGTCACCGGGCACCGCGAACGCCGACACCCCCCGGGCGCCCGACCCCGGCCCGGTGCGGGCGAACACCGTGTACACGTCGGCGTCGGGCGCGTTGGAGATCCAGACCTTCTCCCCGGTCAGCCGCCACCCCGACCCGTCGGGTTCGGCGGTCAGGGCCAACGCCGCCGCGTCCGAACCGGCCTCGGGCTCGGTCAGCGCGAACGCCGCGACCGCCTCGCCGGCGGCGATCGCGGGTATCCAGCGGTCGACCAGTTCGGGCTGGCCGGACTGCAGGATCGGATAGCCGCCGAGTCCCTGTAGGGCCAGTGCCGTCTCGGCCTCGGTGCTCACCCGGGCCAGGTTCTCCCGCAGCAGGCACAGGTCCACCGCACCGGCCTGCCCGGTGAGGCGCCCCTCGGCCACGCCGGGGAACAACCGGGCCAGCAGCCCGGCGGTCCCCATCGCGGCCACCAGTGGGCGGTTCACCCGTCCCGGCTCGCCGGCCTGGACCAGTGGGCGCAGCGTGGTCTCGGCCAGTGCCCGCACCCGCCGCGCGTCCTCGCCCGGCTCGGTCGGACTGGTCTGGTCGGTCGGATCGGTTGGCTCGGCCTGGTCGGTCAGGTCGGGATCCATCGGCTCTCCCCCCTGTGCGCCATGGTGTGCGCACCGGTGTGCGTGGTCCGAGCCGGCCGACCGGCCCGACGCGGGTGCCGACCCGCGGAGCCCGCTCCGATCTGGCTGTCCACGGGTCCGCAACGTGTCCACAGATTGGTCCGGAGGTATGGCACAGCCCCTTGACAGACCACGACGCTGGACGAGGGGAGCCCCCGGGTGGGTGGGGGTGTGCACATGGTGGGAGCGCGCGGCGTCATGGCTGCTGCTCCCGGCGTCGGGCGGTCCGACCGGACAGGTACTGCCGGGGCCACCGGTGGCCCTCATACCCCAGGTCGACGGCCGCGTTGAGCGTCCAGTACGGGTCCACCAGGTGCGGCCGGGCGAGCAGGCACAGGTCCGCCCGTCCGGTCACGATGATGGTGTTGGCGTCGTCCACACTGGACACGGCCCCCACCGTCATGGTCGGTATGCCGACCTCGTGTCGGATCCGGTCGGCGAACGGGGTCTGGTAGAGCCGCCCGTAGGCCGGCCGCTGGTCCGGGCTGACCTGCCCGGTGGACACGTCCACGATGTCGCAGCCGTGCTCGGCCAGCATCCGGGCGAACTCCACCGCGTCGTCCCCGTCGAAACCGCCGGGCACCCAGTCGGTGGCCGAGATCCGGACCGACATCGGTCGGTCCGCCGGCCACACCGCCCGCACCGCGTCGAACACCTCCAACGGGTAGGCGGCCCGGTTCGCCAGCGTGCCGCCGTACCCGTCGGAACGTTGGTTGGTCACCGGCGACAGGAACGTCGACAACAGGTAGCCGTGCGCCATGTGCAGTTCGAGGATGTCGAACCCACAGCCGACGCCGTACCGGGCCGCCCGGACGAACTGCTCGCGAACCTCGTCCATGTCCGCACGGGTCATCTGGCGGGGCACCTGGTTGACCGGCCGGTACCGCAGCGGAGACGGCGCGACCACCGGCCAGTTGCCCTCCGCCAGCGGCAGGTCCTCGCCCTCCCACATCACCCGGGTGGATGCCTTGCGCCCGGCGTGGCCGAGTTGCAGGCCGATCTTCGCGTCGGTCTGCCCGTGCACGAACCCGACGATCCGCTGCCACGCCACGGCCTGCTCGTCGTTCCACAACCCCGGGCAGCCCGGGGTGATCCGCCCCTCCGGCGACACGCAGGTCATCTCGGTGAACACCAACCCGGCACCGCCGACCGCACGCGACCCCAGGTGCACCATGTGCCAGTCGGTGGGCACGCCGTCACCGGCACAGGAGTACTGCGCCATCGGTGAGACCACGATCCGGTTGGCCAGTCGCATCTGCCGCAGCCGGTACGGGAAGAACATCGGTGGCGTGCCGTCGGCCACCTCCAGCCCACGCTCGCGGGCCTGGCCGGCGAACCACCGGTCGATACCGGCCATGAACCCCGGGTCGCGCAACTTGAGATTGTCGTAGGTGACCCGCTGGGACCGGGTGAGCAGTTGCACGAAGAACTGTTCTGTCGGCAGGTCCAGGTAGCGCCGCGCCCCCTCGAACCACTCCAACGAGGTCTGCGCGGCGCGCTGTAGCGACTCCACCAGCGGACGGCGTTCCTGCTCGTAGTCCTTCAACGCCGCCGACAGGTCGTCATGCCGGCGCAGCGCGCCGGACAACGCGATGGCGTCTTCCATCGCCAGCTTGGTACCCGAACCGACGCTGAAGTGCACGGTGTGCGCGGCGTCGCCGAGCAACACCACGTTGCCGGTGTGCCAGGACTCGTTGCGCACCGTGGTGAACTCCAGCCACCGCGAGTTGTTGCCCAGCAGCGGATGACCGTCCAGATGTTCGGCGAACAGCCGCTGACAGAACCGCAGCGACTCGACGTCGGTCTGGCCGGGCGCCAGTGGCACCGCGGCGTTGCGGTCCAGCCCGGCCCGGGCCCAGGTGTCCGGGTCGGTCTCCACGATGAACGTGGCGTGCCCGTCGTCGTAGGGGTACACGTGCGCCTGGAACAGGCCGTACTCGGTTTCGACGAAGATGAACGTGAACACGTCGAAGCGCGCGGTGGTGCCGAACCACACGTATTTGGACCGGCGGCGTTCCAGGCTCGGCCCGAACTGGTCGGCCAGCGTGGCGCGTAGGCCACTGTGCACCCCGTCGCAGGCCACCACCAGGTCGTGGGACTCCCGCAGCGCGGCGTGGTCGGTCACCTCGGTGCGGTCGCGCAGGTCCACTCCCAGCGCCCGGGCGCGGTCGGTGAGAATGCCCAGCAGACTGGTGCGGGCCAACGCCGCGAACGCGTGACCGTCGCTTCGCATGGTGCGTTCCCGCCAGCGCAGGTCGATGGCGCTCCACTGTCGGAACCGCCGGGCGATCTCGTCGAGCGAGTCAGGGTCGGCCGAGGAGATGTTGGCCAGCGTCTCCTCGCTGAACACCACCCCGAAGCCGAACGTGTCCGCGGGCGTGTTCCGTTCGAACACGGTCACCTGGCTGGACGGGTCGGCCTGTTTGCACAGGATGGCCAGGAACAGGCCGCCCGGTCCGCCCCCGAGGCACGCCACCCGCATCGCGTCAGACCTCGTCGTCGAGCAGGTGTTCGTAGACCAACGCCAGGTCGTTGACCACGTTGGCGGTGCAGGCCAGTGCGGCCCGCAGGTTCGCCGCCGCGCACGGCGGCAGGTCGGTGCGGCGCACCGCGTCGCGCAACCCCAGGTACACCCGCAGCACCGCGGCCTCGGCGTCGGTCAGTTCGGTTCCGAGCAGGTCTGTTCCGGGCAGGTCTGTTCCGGGCACTGCGGTTCCGGGCAGGTCGGTCGGCATGTCACACCTCCTTGAGCGGTTCGGTCCGGGTGTCAACCAGCCGTTTGGCCTTCAGTTCGAATCTGGGCAGGCTGCCGGTCTCGGCCCGTTCGACGCCGAACCGCAGGCCCTCGTGCGCGGCGGCCAGTTCCCGACCGAGCCGGTCGGCCATGGTGGCCCACTCCGGCTCGGACACCGCGGCCTCGACCCGCACCGTGATCTCATCCCGGATGCCCTGCCGGCTGATCCGGATCTGGAACTCCTCGACCTGCGGGAAGCCGCGCACGATTCCCTCGATGGCACGCGCGTACACGTTGGTGCCGCGCACCAACTTCATGTCGTCGACCCGACCCAGTACACCGCCGGCGTAGATGTCGAAGGTCCGTCCGCAGCCACAGGTGGACGCCGGCACCTTACGGACCAGATCCGCGGTGCGGTAGCGCAGCAACGGGATCATGCTGCGACCGAACGAGGTGACCACCCGTTCGCCCATCTCGCCGTAGCCGACCGGCTCGCCGGTGGCCGGGTCCACCACCTCCTCGATCACGTGGTCCTCGATGATGTGCGCGCCACCGGGCTGGTGGTCGCACTCGTACATGAAGATGGTGGAGATCTCGGTCATCCCGGCGGTGTCGTAGGCCTTGGCGCCCCACAGCTTCTCGATCAGCGCCTTGGTCTCGGGGATCGAACCGGCCGGTTCACCGGACAGCACCACGGTGTGCACGGCCGAGCCGGGCAGGTCGATTCCGTGCCGCTCGGCCTCCTGGGCCAGTCGCAGCGCGTAGGTCGGGGTGGAGGCGACCACGGTGGCACCGAAGTCGACGATCTGGCGAACCCGGGACTCGGTGGTCTGCGCCCCACCGGGCACGGTCAGCACACCGATCTTCTCCATCGCGTAATGCAGGCCCCAGAACCCGATGAACGACCCGTAGCCAAAGGCGATGTAGGCGATGTCGGCGGGGCGGACGCCCATCGCCCAAATCCCGTAACACCACATCTCCGCGGTCCAGGTCCAGTCCTTCCGGCTGTCCAGAGCCCGCAGCGGCATCCGACCGGAGGTCCCGCTGGTGGTGTGCAGTCGCACCGCGACCTCGGGACCGGCGGTCGGCAGCGTGCCGTACGGCGGGCTGGCCTCCTGTCCGTCCATCCACTCCTGACGGGTCAGGAACGGGATGCGGCGCAGGTCGTCGAGGGTTCGCAGTTGGTCCGGAGAGAACCCGGCCGCGGCGAAGGTTCCCCGGTAGTGCGGGCTGCGCTCGGCCGCCCATCCGGCCACCGTGCGCAGTTTGGCCAGTTGCAGTTGCCGCAGTCGCTCCCGCGGCAGTGTTTCGGTCTTCGGATTCCAGTAAGGCGACCCGCCGATGAGTTCTGTCCCGCCTGGCTCGCGCACGCTCATGATCCGAGCCCCCTTGAGCTGTGACCACCCCCGCCTGACACCGCGACCATAGCCATTTCATGACGGTCGTCAACAAAAACGAAGAAGATGGTCGGAGACAGATCAAGCCCATACGGAACGGGTCAGCCCGCCAGGAAAGGGCTGGGGTGGTTTGCGGGCAAGATGGGGCAACCCCCGGGGCGGCCTCCGGACGGCCCTGGAGCAGCCCGTGCCACAACGGGCCCACGGGGACGGCGTTCTGCCCGAAGGTGCGACCTGAACGGGAGGTTGCTCTCGTCGGCAGGCATCACACTGTGTTACTGCGAACGGCGCTACTGACTACAGACTGTACGGATTAATAAGTCTTACTTCCCAGTAGCACCAGAGCTACCCGAGGTCTTGCTACGCCGCGTAGTCTCCATACCCATGGCGACGCAAC
>DATCXL010000457.1:0-3533 GCA_036565825.1 Mycobacteriales bacterium | reverse complement strand
CGACACGCTGGCAACGTTCCGAACGGTGCGTGGACTGATCGGCATGCAGCAGCGCACCGCCGACCGGGTCCGACTGGTCCGCACCGCGTCCAAACTCGCCCTGGTGATGGGCCAGATCCTGTTCGACGAAGGTGAGCTTCGCCCGTCCAGGCGTTGGTACGGCACGGCACGCTCGGCCGCGCTGGACATCGGTGACCAGTTCCTCGCCGACCTGGCTCTGGGCGGGTCGTGTTACGTGCCGATGTACTTCGGCGACCCACGAGAGGTGATCAGGCTGGTCAGCACCCGGATCGAGGGCAAGCACCCAGCGGACAGCCCAGCGGTGTCATGGCTCTGGGCGTCCAAGGCCAAGGCTCACGCCGCACTCGGGGAGAGGACCGCGTTCGGGCACGCCATCAACCGGTCCCGCGAGATCCTGGACGCCGCACCAGCCGACCTGAACGGGCCGGGCATCTTCGCGTTCCGACCGGGGAAACTCGCGTTCTACGAGGCCACCGGATGCATACGACTGCGCGACACCGACGGAGCGATCAAGGCAGCCGATCGAGCGCTGAACCTCTACGCATCGGACACCACGTTCGGCGGGAACCAGAACCCGGCATTGATCCGGTTGGACAAGGCCAGTGCCCTCGTCCAGTCCGGCGAAATCGTGGAAGGTTGCCGGGTGGCCACCGGCGCCATTGTGGACGAGAACACCTACCCCGGTTCCACCGTGGTGCACCGAGCCCAGGAGTTCAACGAACTGCTCGGCCCCAACACCACCGCACCGGCCCGCGACTGGCGCGACGCCCTGCACACCGTCACCACCAAGCGCCCCGCCCTGGCCACCACCTGACCCCCGCGCCGATCTTGGTCCAGGAGGTGTTGAACCGGCGGACCTACTACTCCTAAGACCAAGATCGGCGCTTCATCTCGGGTGTTCCGTGGCTGGGCCATGCGATGTGGTCAACCGTCAGAAACGGCTCGCCAGCCACGGTCGCGGGTGTTACTCCCGTGAACGCCATGACGTCCCGATGCAGGTGGGACTGGTCGGCGTAGCCGCCGTCGGCCGCGACTCGGGCTGGGCAGTCACCGGCGACCAGGCGGTGGGCGGCATGGTCGAAGCGGACCAGCTTCACGGCGCGCTTGGGTGGCAGGCCGATCTGCGAGCGGAATCGGGACCACAGGCGTTTGCGGCTCCATCCGACCTCCACCGCCAGCATGTCGACCCGGACCTGGCCGCGGCCGACGACGATCCGGTCCCAGGCCCAGGCCACCTCCGGATCTACCGGCGACCCCGCCTGACGCCGGCGGGCGAGCAACGCGTCGGTCAACGCGAACCGATCCTCCCACGACGAGGCGTCCCTTAGTTGCTCACGGATCCGCGACGCCTGTCGGCCCCACAGGTCGTCGAGGGCCACCACGGCACCGCCCAGGTCGGCGGGGGATGCGCCCAGAACCGCTCGTGCGACCACCGGAGACAGACGCACCTGCACGCACTCGACGTTCTCACCCCGCACCCGAAGCGCGCCTCCGAACCCGAACCCGAGCCCGGCGACGAGACTTCCTCGCTGCTGCCGCCCGGCGGCATCGTCCACGACGGGCGAACCGGTGCCGAACTCCAGAAGCAGCGTCACGGCCGGGTGCGGGACCATCCGGAGCGCGTCCAGGTCACGGACACCGAACCCAGCCATGCTGACACCGGCCACGCGGCTGGGCCACGCCGGACGCGCGATGTCCCACACAGCCACATCGTCACGCTCGTGCACGGTGGACCGCATCGTCACATGCTATGCGGGCCGGATGATCGGAACATTTGTCCAAGCCACCAGCGCCCATGGACGGCGACAGTGGGCTCATGACTACTCCGCCGACGCTCGACAACCAGCTCGACGACCCCGATCCGCGGTCCCCCGACCCGGAGCCGGGCCTGGGACGCGCCCGTCGCCGAAGGCGCCGCGTCATCACCTCAACAATCCTTCTCGCCGTCGTCGGACTGCTCCTGGGCAACGCGGCGATGGTGGACTGGCAGGACGCCGACGCCACCGGGAACTCGACCCTGCCTCTCGACGGCGGGAAGATCTACGTGAGCCAGGACGGTCCCCGCGACGCCCCGGCACTCGTACTGATCCACGGGCTCGGCGCCTCAACCCACTGGTGGGATCGGGTGGTTCCGATGTTGGCGAGGTCCTATCGCGTCATCCGGATCGACCTGCTCGGGCACGGCCGGTCCGCCAAACCGGCCGGTGGCGGCTACGCGATCCCACAGCAGGGACGCCGGGTCGGCCAGGCACTGGACCGGCTCGGCGTCACGCACGCCGTCGTCGTCGGCCATTCCACTGGCGGCTACGTCGCCACCGCCCTCGCCGAGCAACGTGGCGACCTGGTGACCGCGCTGGCGCTCATCGACACCGGACCCCGCATGGACGCCTTCGTCTCCGACGGGCCCGTCGGTGAGCTCATCTTTGCCCCCGTGTTGGGGCAACTACTGTGGCGACTTCGAACCGACGGCATCATCCGCCGGGGTTTGCGCACCGCGTACGCGCCGGGATTCAAGGTCCCACAGCAGCTCGTCGAGGACACGCGCGGCATGACCTACCACTCGCTCACCGCGGCATCACATGCGTCCGATGACTATCTGAAACAGCGTCCGCTCCCGGATCGGCTCACGGCCCTCGGCAAACCAGTGCTGGTGATCTTCGGCGAGCAGGACCAGAGGTGGCGATCCTCCTCATCCGCCGCCCTGTACCGCGCCGTTGCGGGCGCCAGAGTCGAGTTGCTGCCGGGTGTTGGACACTCACCCATGCTTGAGGATCCGCCGCGGACCGCGGGACTTCTCCTCACCTTCATCAGTTCCGTGCTCAGCGGTCAGTAGCGAAAGGGGTCCGCAGGCGCGGGCCGTGGCCCCGGGGCGCGGGCACGCCGTGTCGCGGGCTGGGTGCTGATTGTTACAAGTACCATTGTGTCTATGGAGCCGGAACGGCGTCGTGCCGCACTGCCCTTCGCGGTGCTGGGTGTTGTCTTCGTGGTCATCGGTGGACTGGTGGCAGCGGCCACCGCGCCGGTGGCGTCCGAGCATGGTTCGTGGGCGGCTGCCTACCTGGTGCTGGTCGCCGGTGTCTCGCAGGCCGGCCTGGGCGTGGGTCAGGCGATGCTCGCCCGGCGTGTTCCGTCGCGGCGGGTGCTCAACGTGGAACTGGTCACCTGGAACGTCGGCAACGCGGCGGTCATCGCCGGCACGCTGCTGGAGACCACCTCCCTGGTCGATGTCGGCGGTGTGGTGCTGCTGGTCACCCTGGCGCTGATGATCCGGGCGGTACGCGGTGGCGGTGCGGCGACCGCAGCCGAGGCCGGTGCGGTGCGACCGGCGGGGTGGATGCTGCTCACCTTCCGGATCCTGGTGCTGGTCCTGTTGGTGACCATCCCGATCGGTCTGGTGCTCGCCCGGATCGGCCCGACCTGACCGGTTCCGCAGTGCCCTGCCATCGAACCTGAGCATCGCCCTGTATTTACAACTCAAATCGGTGTAAACTCCGTTGCGCCACCGCGGATGA
>DATCXL010000455.1:0-3405 GCA_036565825.1 Mycobacteriales bacterium | reverse complement strand
CGACACGCTGGCAACGTTCCGAACGGTGCGTGGACTGATCGGCATGCAGCAGCGCACCGCCGACCGGGTCCGACTGGTCCGCACCGCGTCCAAACTCGCCCTGGTGATGGGCCAGATCCTGTTCGACGAAGGTGAGCTTCGTCCGTCCAGGCGGTGGTACGGCACGGCACGCTCGGCCGCGCTCGACATCGGTGACCAGTTCCTCGCCGACCTGGCTCTGGGCGGGTCGTGTTACGTACCGATGTACTTCGGCGACCCACGGGACGTGATCAGGCTGGTCAGCACCCGGATCGAGGGCAGGCACCCGGCGGACACCCCGGCCGTGGCCTGGCTGTGGGCGTCCAAGGCCAAGGCACACGCCGCGCTCGGGGAGAAGACCGCATTCGGACACGCCATCAACCGATCGCGCGAGATCCTGGACGCCGCCCCCGCAGACCTCAACGGGCCAGGCATCTTCGCGTTCCGACCGGGAAAACTGGCGTTCTACGAGGCCACCGGATGCGTCCGACTGCGCGACACCGACGGCGCGATCAAGGCCGCCGACCGCGCGCTGAACCTTTTCGCAGTGGACAACGCGGGTGGCAACATAAACCCGGCGCTGATCCAACTGGACAGGGCCAGCGCCCTGGTCCAGTCCGGCGAGATCGTGGAAGCCTGCCGGGTGGCCACCGGCGCGGTGCTGGACGAGAACACCTACCACAGTTCAACGGTGGCTCGGCGGTCGCGGGAGTTCGACGAACTCCTCGGCCCCAACACCACCGCGCCGGCCCGCGACTGGCGTGACGCCCTGCACACCGTCACCACCAAGCGCCCCGCCGCCCTCACCACCTGACACCCCGCGCGGGTCACGGCCCGACCGTCGTCCGTTCCGGATGGCGCGGGCCGTGGCCCGGGGGCGGGTCGAGCACGGTCTGGTACGGCTCGCCGGTGTCGATCGCCTGCTGCATGGCGTCGTAGCACTCCAGGATCAACCGCTTGGTGCGGTACCTGCTGTGCGCATTAATCGTGACGCACGTTACATAAAGTATGCCCGATTTTTTGTTTAAGCCCCTTATGCAATGATTGTCATCATGCTGGGGTCGCCGCAGAAGGTCACCGTCCTCGTGGGGACACGTCATGTCATAAGCGAGTGACCGGGACGACGCGGAACGGCCCCGCTGGATCGCAGGGTCCTCGTCTGGCCGGAACGTCAGGCGACACGCCAGCTCGGCGTGTCCATCGAGCCCGCGGTGACCGAGGTGTGAACCGCGCGAAGGCTCTCCTGCCGACTGTGGCCTCGGGCAGCCGAGCCGGTGTGCGGACCGGGACAGGACGACCTTCCCAACGTCATACCAACACCCCCCACCACCTCAACCGCTGACAAGCTCCCTCCACGTCGGGACCAGCATGTTCGAACAACGATTCCCCCGGATGATGGCGCGTGAGCTCGCACACAATGTCGCCTACTTCATCATCGCCACCATCATCGCCGGTGGTGGGGCACTCGCCTTCGCTCTCGTTCTGGGAAGACCGTTTGGAGAAACGATCGACACCCTCTGGCCGTTTTCCGCGGCCGTGTTCGGTCTCGTTCTCGTCAGGACGGTCTGGATCGCTGTCCGAACCTGGCACCGGGTCGCCAGGCTGGCATTGGCGCCCACGTCGTCGCGGAAACCCCTGGCGGTCCGGGTGAGTTTCACCGCACCACGGGCCGTCGAGATGTCGTCGGTGACCGCGACTCTGGGATCGCCGGAGAAGGTCACCATCCTGGTCGAGACACCGACCCGACTCGACCTGGAATGGGAACGCTCCGACGGACGCCTGCACCTGTGGCTGGCCTGCTCGGTGACCGACACCGCCACCCAGGTCGACCTCAGCGTCGAAGCATCCGAGCCCGGAGACTGGAAAACCTCCTTCTCCGCCGCACTCGACGCAGCCTGGGACGTCGCCCAGTCGCTCTCCGACATCGACCTGATCCCGGCACGAACCCAAAAGCCAACCCCATGACCCAATACCGTGAAGTTGTCCGGTCCGCCAGGCCGGGCCAATGCTCCGACCTTCGGAAACCCGGTCGGGTTCACGATCAACTACGCGCCAACCAAGTGGCACTGCCCCACAACCACCGCGCCGGTTGTGGCCTGGGGCGGCCGAGCCGTGTGCGGACCGGGACGACCACTCATCACAGTAGGACACTCATGACTGATCGTCCGGAAGAGCCTGACGGGATACCTCGACGCCACACCGACATCATCGACGGGATCACCTCGCGCTGGTGGGGAGATCCGGCAAGGAAGTCCCGCACCCGCAGAAGGGCGGGGTATTTTATTTTCATTACTTCGATCGTGGTTCAACCCCGTCCTCCAGGCCACATCGCCCTGTACATCGGGACATGGGTACTGATAGCTTTCGCACTGTTCCTGCTGCGCGACGAAGCATTTCCCAGGAAGCACAAGAAGGACGAAGGCGACCAAGGAACGCACGGTTAGGGCGACCTACCGGCACATCCGCCTGTCACTTCACCCGCTGACAATCCCCCTCATGTTGGGACCGGTATGTTGGAACTGCGACTCCCCCGGATACTGGTGGCCGAGTTCGTGAACAACCTCGGCTACTTCATCGTCTGCTTCCTGGTCACCGGGGTGGTGACACTCGCGGTCGGCCTGGTGGCGGACTCTCCGGGAGAGGTCATCGGCTCGGTCGTCCTGCCGGATTCCGCGGTCGCGTTCGGTCTCGCCCTGGCGAAGACGGTCTGAATCGCCGTTCGCACGTCGCGTCGGATCGTGGCGCTTGCCTTGGCACCGACGTCGTCACGGCGGCCCGTCGCGGTCAAGGTGGGTTTCGCAGCGCCGCGGGCGGTGGAGACGTCGTCGGTGGCGGAGGCGGTCGGTTCACCGGAGCAGGTCACCGTCCTCGTGGCACCGACCCGGCTCGACCTTGAATGGGAGCGTTACGACGGCCAACTCCGCCTGTGGCTGGCGTGCTGGGTGACCGACGCCGCCACCCGCGTCAACCTGACCGTTGAGGCGTCCGAGATGGGGTGGTGGAAGAGCGCGTTCTCCGCCGCACTCGACGCGGCATGGGAGGGTCAGCTACTTTCACCCATCGGCCTGACTCCGGAACAGGCCCCGCGAAAAGCGAGCGCATGACGTGGAAGGCCTTCGGCCCGCATGGTCCCGGGTTTCGGGCATGGGCACGTCGTGTCGCGGGCTGGGTGCTGATTGTTACAAGTACCATTGTGTCTATGGAGCCGGAACGGCGTCGTGCCGCACTGCCCTTCGCGGTGCTGGGTGTTGTCTTCGTGGTCATCGGTGGGCTGGTGGCAGCGGCCACCGCGCCGGTGGCGTCCGAGCACGGTTCGTGGGCGGCTGCCTACCTGGTGCTGGTCGCCGGTGTCTCGCAGGCCGGCCTGGGCGTCGGTCAGGCGATGCT
>DATCXL010000444.1:0-2039 GCA_036565825.1 Mycobacteriales bacterium | reverse complement strand
GCCTCGGCCGCGGTGGCCGCGACCTGCTCGCTGTCAAGCTGCATGTCATGCATGTGCGTGCCCTTCTGCCGCACCGCCACCGCCGGTTCGGCGGTCGGCCCCGCGCCGGCATCGGCCCGATCCAGGCGGCCGGACAGGACGAAAGAAGGCTAGTCCGATCAGGACCGTACCGACCTCGCGACACGGCCGGCGCGGTGTGGTTCACCGTCCGGGGCGGTTCGCCAGCACGCGCGTGGCGTGCTGCCCGGCGGGGTAGGCAGCCATCATGGCCGCACCGACGACATCGGCCGGATCGGTCACGCCGGCCGCACGGATACGGCGTGCCGCGGCCTTTCTGGCCCTACTGGCCGCCTTGGCCGCCCCGGTCGCGGCCGGCTGTGGGAAGGGGCACGGTGCGGGTTCGGGTGACAGCAACAGGGTGCGTTACTCCGACCCACCTGGGCGGGTGCCCAGGACCCCGGCCAACCAGAGCCCGACCCCCACCCCGACCTCCACCGAGAACCCGACCCCTTCGGCCACGGTCACCCAGTGACCGCCACCCGTCAACCAACCGTCCGGCTGGTACCCCCAGCCCGCCGAGCCCGTTCGGTCTGTCTCAGCCCGCCCGGCCCGTTCAGGCCGTCGGGTCCGTTGGGTCCGTGTCGGCGGCGAAGGCCAGTTGGCCGTCCACGGTGCCAACCACGACGTGCTGACCCGAGTGGAGCCGGCCGTCGAGCAGCATGGTGGACAACCGGTTGTCCACCTCCCGTTGGATGGTGCGCCGCAGCGGGCGGGCACCGAACTCCGGTTCGTGGCCACGCTGGGCCAGCCAGTCCACCGCCTGGGGCTCGAAATCCACCTCGATGTCCTGGGCGTGCAGCCGCCGCCTGGTCTCCTGCAACATCAGCTCGGTGATCTGCCGGATCTGCTCGGTGCCCAACTTCTGGAAGATGATGATCTCGTCGATCCGGTTCACGAACTCCGGCCGGAACTCCTCCCGTAGTCGCCGCATGAGCCGTTCCCGCAGGCTCGCCCGGTCGCCCTCGGTACCGGTACCGAAGCCGGGCGCCTGCCGGCCGCTGATCAGGTCCGAGCCGAGGTTGCTGGTCATGATCACGACGGTGTTCTTGAAGTCGACCCTGCGCCCATGTCCGTCGGTGAGCCGACCGTCCTCCAGCAGTTGGAGCAGGATGTTGAACACGTCCGGGTGCGCCTTCTCGATCTCGTCGAGCAGCAGCACCGCGTAGGGGGTGCGCCGGACCGCCTCGGTGAGTTGGCCGGCCTCCTCGTAGCCGACGTAGCCGGGTGGCGCGCCGACCAGTCGACTGACCGTGTGCCGTTCCTGGAACTCGCTCATGTCCAGGCGCACCATCCGCTCCTGCGAGCCGAACAGGGCGTCGGCCAGGGTGCGGGCCAGTTCGGTCTTACCCACCCCGGTCGGGCCGAGGAACAGGAAGCTGCCGATCGGTCGGTTCGGGTCGCCCAGTCCGGCCCGGGACCGACGGACCGCCTCGGCGACCGCCTCGACGGCCTCCTCCTGGCCAACCACCCGGTGGTGCAGGTGTTCCTCCAGTCGCAGCAGTCGCTCCCGTTCCTCCTCGGTGAGTTGCGCCACCGGAATGCCGGTGATCCGGGAGACCACCTCGGCGATCTCCCCGGCGGTGACCTCGGGTACCGCGTGCGCGCCACCCTCGGCGGTCTCGATCTGCCGTTCCAGCTCGGTGATCTCGTCACGCAGCGTCGAGGCACGCTCGTAGTGCTCGTCCGCCACCGCCTGGTCCTTCTCCCGCCGTCGCTGGGCGAGTCGTTCCTGGAGTTCTCGCACGTCCGTGCCCGGAGTTCGGGAACGCAGCCTGGTCCGGGCGCCCGCCTGGTCGACCAGGTCGATCGCCTTGTCCGGCAGGAAGCGGTCTGTGACGTACCGGTCGGACAGTTCGGCGGCGGCTATCAGCGCGTCGTCGGTGAACCGCACCTGGTGGTGCGCCTCGTAGCGGTCCCGCAGGCCGCGCAGGATCTCGATGGTGTCGGCGACGCTGGGTTCGGGCACCAGAATCGGCTGG
>DATCXL010000443.1:0-3572 GCA_036565825.1 Mycobacteriales bacterium | reverse complement strand
CACCAGCCCGCACCGCCACGAGGCGGACCTGGCCGGCCGGGCCTGCCGGCCGCTGATCGACGACCGGACCTCAGCGGGTGGTGGTGCGCCGGTAGAGGAACACCGCGAGCGGGACGAACACCGCCAGCACGCCGGCGATCCAGGCCAGCGCCTGCCACAGGTTGTCCCCGATCGGTGTGCCGTCGAACAGGGCGCGCAGCGTGTTCACCGTTACCGTCACCGGGTTCACGTCGGCGAACGCGCGCAGCCAGTCAGGCATGTTCTCGGTACTGACGAAGGCCGAACTGGCGAAGGTGAGCGGGAACAGCCAGATGAACCCGCCGGTCTGCGCCGCCTCCACGCTGCGCACCAGCAGGCCGATGCACGCCGCGATCCAGGAGAACGCGAACCCGAACAGCAACCCCAGGCCGATCCCGGCCAACCCGGCGGCCACCCCGCCGTGGAACCGGAACCCGATGGCGAAGCCGACCGCCAGCAGGATCGCGGTGGTGTAGGCGTTACGCACCACGTCGGACAGGGTGCGGCCGACCAACAGCGACGAGCGGGTCATCGGCAACGAACGGAACCGGTCCACCATGCCCTTGGCCAGATCCTCGGCGACCCCGATGCCGGTCGACGCGACCGACCCGAACGCGATGGTCTGCACGAAGATCCCAGGCATCAGGAACTGCCGGTAGCTGAACGGAAAACCCGGCAAGGCGATCGAACTACCGAACACGTAGGAGAACAACAGCACGAACATGATCGGCTGGATCGCGCCGAAGAAGATCAACTCGGGCGACCTGGCCACCCGCAGCAGGTTCCGCCAGGTGATGACCCTGATGTCGGACAACGCCCAGCGTGCCCCGCGCGCCATCTCACCGGTTGTGGCCGTCCTCACCGGTTGCCTCCCTTCGTGGCGGCGGGCAGGCCCGCCTCGGCCGCGTGCCCGGTGAGGGCGAGGAAGACATCGTCGAGGGTCGGCCGGCGCAGCGCCAGGTCGGCCACCGTGACGCCGGCCGCGTCCAGGTCACGCACCACGCCGGGCAGGCACCCCGCGCCGTCGGCCGAAACCGGTACCACCACGTGCCGGGCCTCCCGGTCGACGGTGAGTTCCCCGGCGGCGTGGTGCCGTAGCGCGGCGACCGCCGGGTCGACATGGCCCGGCTCGGCCACGGTGACCTCCAACCGCACCCCGCCGACCTGCGCCTTGAGTTGGTCACTGGTGCCCTGTGCGATCACCCTGCCGACGTCGATGACGGCGATGGTGGTGGCCAACCGGTCGGCCTCGTCCAGGTTCTGGGTGGTCAGCAACATCGTGGTACCCGCTCCGACCAGGTCCTCGATCACCTCCCACATGCCGATCCGGCTGCGCGGGTCCAGGCCGGTGGTCGGTTCGTCCAGGAACAGCACCCGGGGCGTCGCGATCAGGCTGGCCGCGATGTCCAACCGGCGGCGCATTCCGCCCGAGTAGGTGCGCACCGGCCGGTTCGCGGCGCCGGACAGGTCGAACCGCTCCAGCAGGTCTCCGGCCCGTCGACGGGCCTCTGCCCGGCCCAACCGGAACAACCGGCCCACCATCACCAGGTTCTCCCGACCGGTGAGCAGTTCGTCCACCGCCGCGTACTGGCCGGTCAGGCCGATGACGTGCCGCACCCGGTCGGCCTCGTGCACCACATCCATACCCAGCACGGTGGCCCGCCCGGAATCCGGCCGCAGCAGGGTGGCCAGGATGCGGACCGCGGTGGTCTTGCCCGCGCCGTTGGGTCCCAGCACACCGAGCAGGGTGCCCTCGGGGACGGTGAAGCTCAGCCCGTCGAGCGCGACCGTCTTCCCGAACCGTTTGACCAGCGCCTCGGCAACGATCACATCTGCCACCATCGGCCCCCGAACGCCGTCTGTCACCCGGTCAGCAGGCTGAGTGGTGAAATCCGATGACACTTTTCACTGTCGAGCCGGGAAAAGTCAGCCAAACACGAGCGTGTGGCCGGCCGCGCGCAGCGCGCCCAGCAACTCGTCACAGTGCGTTGCCCCCCGGGTCTCCACCGACAGGGCCACCTCCACCTCACCCAGGTGCAGTCTGGGACCGGTACGGGAGTGCTCGATGTCCAGCACGTTGGCGCCCTGCTCGGCGAGCAGTCCGAGCAGCCGGGCCAGTTCCCCGGGACGGTCTGGTACTCGCAGCCGGAAGGACAGGTATCGGCCGGCCGCGATCATCCCGTGCCGGAGCACCCGCAGCAGCAGCACCGGGTCGATGTTCCCGCCGGACAGCACCGCCACCACCGGTGCCTCGAACCGGCGGGGTTCCTCCAGAACGGCCGCGACCGCCGCCGCACCGGCCGGTTCGACGACCAGTTTCGCCCGTTCGGCACACAGCAGCAGGGCCCGGGACAGGGCCTCCTCGGACACTGTCACCACGTCGTCAACCAGGGTGCTGACATGTTCGAGGGTGAGTTCGCCCGGACAGCCCACCGCGATGCCGTCGGCCATGGTTGCCAGGCTGCGCAGCGGCACCGGGTGCCCGGCCGCCAGCGAGCCGGGGAACGCCGCGGCCGCCTCGGCCTGCACCGCCACCACCCGCACGTCTGGACGCAGCCCCTTGACCGCCGCGGCGATCCCGGACACCAGCCCGCCGCCGCCGGTGCTCACGATCACGGTGCGCACCTCGGGACACTGGGCCAGGATCTCCAGCCCGACCGTGCCCTGCCCGGCGATCACGTCGGGGTGTTCGAACGGATGCACGAAGACCGATCCCTGTTCGGCCGCGTACTTGGTGGCCGCGGCCAGTGACTCGTCCACGGTCTCGCCGACCAGCCGAACGGTGGCCCCGTAGTTACGGGTCGCCGCGATCTTGGGCAACGGCGCTCCGACCGGCATGAACACGGTCGCCGTGGTACCCAGCAAATCTGCCGCCAGTGCCACCCCCTGGGCGTGGTTTCCGGCGCTGGCCGCCACCACCCCCTGGGCTCGCTCGTCGTCGGACAACCGGGCGATCCGGACGTACGCGCCACGGATCTTGAACGAACCGGTGCGTTGTAGGTTCTCGCACTTGAGGTAGACCGGGCCGCCCAGCCGTGCCCGCAGCACCCGCGAACCTTCCAGCGGGGTCTGCCGCACCACTCCTTCGAGCAGGCTTGCGGCAGCGCGGACTCCATCGACGTTGATGAGTTCCATGGGTGGATCGTGCCACTCGGCCCTGGTGTGTCGGATGAGGTCCGCCCGGTCGGACCCGCGCCCGACCGGGCGTATTTTCGGCAGACATCAGTCGCCAGACCAGTACCGGCCGGCCCGCGACACCAGTGCGGCGGCACCTACCAGGCCGGCGTCGACACCGAGGGCGGCCGGCACCACCCGGGTCCGGCTGACGAAGGCCATCCGGGCGTGTCGCCGGAAGCCACGGAGCAGCGGTTCGAAGAGCAACGGCCCGGCCTGGGCCAGCCCGCCACCGACGGTGACCACGTCCAGGTCCAGCAGGGCGGCCGCCGAGGCGATGCCCTGTCCGGCCAGTTCACCGGCCCGGTCGAAGGCGGCCCGGGCCACCGGGTCACCGGTCCGCGCGGCAGCGGCCACCTCCTGGGCGGTCGGCCCGGTGC
>DATCXL010000439.1:0-2700 GCA_036565825.1 Mycobacteriales bacterium | reverse complement strand
GGCGGGCGGTGGTGACCCGCAGCCGATCCATCACCTGACGTTCCCGCAAATAACTGTCGGGCAGGTCGCCGAGGCGACGCCGCAGGTCGTCAGGCGGTTCGAACGCGACCAGGCCGATGTCTGGTTCCTCGCGCAGGTCATAGTCGTCCTGCGGGGTCCGCTCGGCCACCTCGGCGAGCGCCTCGGCCAGGAACGCCGCGTCGGAGTCGAACAGCGACCGGTCGGGCAGCAGCGCCGGCGGCGGTTCGGTCGCGTGGCCGCCGCTCAGCGTGATCGCTTCCTCGAACGGGTCGAGCTTCGCCGGCTCGGGATCGGGTACCACCTCCTCGATGTCGCGGCGGTGTTGCAGCACCTCGCGGACCTTGCTCTCCTCGATCTCCTCGTCGTGCACGTGCATCAGCGCGGCGGCGTCACCGAGCGCGAGGTAGGCCCGGTGCTCCTTACGCAGCAGCGTGGTCAGCACCCGCAGGTCGCTGGCGATGTCAGGGTTGTCGCTGGCCAGGGCCAGCGCGGTGATCCGCGGCTCGGCGAGCTGCATGTACCGGTCGATGCGGCCGTTGCGCTGCTGGATGCGGATCAGGCTCCAGGGCAGGTCGAAGTGGACCAGGTGGTGGCACTGGCGGTGCAGGTTGATGCCCTCCGAGGCCATGTCGCTGGCCAGCAGGACCCGCACCGGCGCGCTGCCCAGGGCGAACTCCTCCACGGTGCGCTGGAGTTCGGCGTCGGGTAGCTGGCTGTGCATCAGGGCGACCGCGTCGGCGGGCAGACCCAGCCGGGCAGGCAGTTCGGCGCGCAACCAGTGCAGGGTGTGTACCCGCTCGGAGAACACCACCACCCGGGTCGGCGAACCCGGGCCCACCCCGATGTCACGGCAGTGTTCGACCAACGCCTCCAGTTTGGCCGAGCCGCCGTCGGCGGCCTTGGCAGCCAGTTCGTCCAGGGTGTGCAGCGCGTTCCGTTCCGCCCTGGCGTCGTCGGTCTCGGGCAGTCGACGCAGGCGTTCGGACACCGTGGAGCGCAGTGCCGGGGTGGAGGACAGGAATGCCTTGAACAACGTCCAGGGCAGCAGCGACCTACCCTTACCGTGCACCGGGGCCGACCCGGAACGGGGGTGCAGCCACACCTCTTCCAGTTCCTCCAGCACCGCCGCCTCGGCCGGGCGGGGTGTCACCCACCGCACCTCGGTGTCCCGACGTGCCTTCCAGTTGTGCGCCACCTCCAACCTGACGTCGTCGGAGTTGCGGTGCCGCCGCACGTACAGGTGGGCGATGTCCTCGCCGGTGTAGTCGGACGGGTCGGCGATCGCGGTCGGGTCGAGTAACCCGACCAGTTCGGCGAACGACTCGGCCCTGCCGTTGTGTGGGGTGGCGCTGGCCAGGATCAACGCGTCGGTGTGCGCGGCCAGCAACCGGGCCAGCTCGTTGTTCTGCGTGCCCCGGTTGATCAGGTTGTGGCACTCGTCGATCACCACCACGTCCCAGCGGTGACCGGCCAGGTGGTGCCGGTAGCGGGCCGGGTTCTTCAACGTGTCGATGGACACGATGACCCGCCGGTAGAAGCTGAACGGGTTCCGCGAGGCCGGCAACTTCTGCCGCACCCGCTGGATGCCCTCGGAGTCCAGCCGGACCAGCGGAATCGCGAAACGGGTCCACAGTTCGTGTTGGAACTGTTCGAGCACCGCTCGTGGGGTCACCACCAGGATGCGCTCGCCCCGGCCGCGTTTGATCAGCTCGGCGAGCATGATGCCGATCTCCAGCGTCTTACCCAGACCGACCGCGTCGGCGATCAACACCCGGGGACGCAGGTTACCCAGGGCCACCTCGGCCGGGCGGCGCTGGAAGTTCAACTCGTCGAGCAGAGCCCGGTGACCGACCGCGATCCGGGTCTCGTCCAGCGGCAGTGGGGTGCGCCGCAGCAGAGCCTCCAGCCATAACCGGGACCGACGGAACCCGGGAGTCTCGTCGGCGACCAGGCGGGTGGCCGCCGGGTCGAGCGGTTCGACCTCGTCGATGCCGGTGAAGAACACCGCGTCGGTGTCCCGGACCAGTTCCGAGACACCGGTGACCTCGACCTTCTGGCCATCGTGCATCGTGTCGGAAACCGCCCGGACCAACCACTCCTCGTCCCGCACCACGACCTGGGTGCCCGGTGCGACGATCAACCCCATCCGACTGGCCCCTCTCCGAAGCGGCTCGACGTCAGCGGAAGGAAGAAAGCGATCCCCCAGACCGTCAACGGCCGAATGCCCGAAAGTGCAACAAGGGTGGTCCGGCTACGGAACATTAGCGTTCGACTTCTCGCGCGGATCAGGTACGTGCCAACATCGCCCGACAGCGCGACACACGAATCCCCCGCTCGGCCGGTGAACTATCTCACCGGTCGCCGGCTACCTGGCCCAGTGCACCGACCCGACTGACACACACCCCGGGTGCTGTTCAGTGGCGGGGTGCCTGGACAGCTCGGTGCCGACGCCGTGCGCTCCAGGCGCCGATCTTGGTCTTGGGAGCGTTAAGGCGGCCGGTTCAACACCTCCAAGACCAAGATCGGCGTTTACGTGGGGCGACCGACGAGATGCCAACGTGCCCGCCAACGACACGTGGTCAGACGGGTGGCAGGTCCAGGGTGGCCAGGCGTTTGCGATCGGTGAGGATGTCGATCTCGACGATCAGCCCGTCGACCACGGTGAAACCCATGACGGCC